>JAYSYI010000563.1:0-9912 GCA_043727665.1 Limnoglobus sp.
AGTGTAGCGCGATCCGTCATAACCGCGGATCGACCGGCTCGCTTTCCAGAGCGAGTACGCCGAAAACGCATTCGTGAACGCGCCGCAACGGTTCGCGGCGAACGAAGCGTTCGAGGCTTTCGTTACCGAGCGCGAACTCGCCGAGCGCTAGCGAACGCTTGTGACTCAGCCCGCGATGCCGAAGCCGAGACAGGTTTTCTTCGACGGTATAATCCGGGCCATAGATGATCCGCAAATATTCGCGGCCCCGACACTTCACCGCCGGTTGCACGAGGCCGCGTTTGCCACGGAGAATAAATTCGAGCGGCTTCACGACCATGCCTTCACCGCCATGCTCGGTCAGTTCGGTCCACCATTCGCTACCGGCGGCAACGCTCGTCTCATCGTTTGGGTCGACGAGTTTGTACGATGTTGCCAACAGCAGTTCGGTGTCGGCACGGCAGATGGTTGCCAGCGTGTCCATGTGCCAGATATGGTTTTTGTCGGTGTGAACCTGCCCCTCCGACGCGAGCAAATGGAATGGCGCGAGTTTCAAATCGGTCAGTGAATTCACCGGCCAACAATATTGGCGGTAAGCGGCCACGAACTGATCGATATGCTGTTCCTTGCCTTGCGATTCTGCCATGAGGCGTTCGGCTTTGGCTCGCTCTTCGCCACTCAGTCGTTCGGTGGCGATTGCCAGCGATGCGACCGCTTTCGGTATCGCCGCTCGCCCGGCAGCCCCGACAGCGGCGTACTGATTTTTCAGCAGTTCCTGTGCTTTTGCCGACCACGGTAGCAGTTCGCAATCGAGGCAAACCCACGTCGTATCGAACGTCGCCCAGATGTTCGCTGCGGTCAGTGCCGCGCGTACCCGTTCGAGGAACTTCGCTTCCAAAATGGCGTCGTTAAAGAAGCGTCGGCCGGTGCGGGTGGTGATGACACCGACTTCTCCTTCGAGCACGCCGAACCGTTCGCGGGCGGCCTGTTCGTCTTTACACACGACCACGACGGCGCGCGAACCCATGTGCTTTTCTTCGCAAATCACTTGCGTGGCACCCTGGTTGCGAAAGTACGCAAACGCTTCGACGGGGTGTTCGAGTAACCCCGGTTCCTGACTCGTTTCGCACGGGGACATCGTCGGCGGCAGGTAGATCAGCCACTTCGGATTTGCCGCGAACCGGCTCATCACTTCGAGCGCCGCCGTCGCGTGGGCTTCGCGAATCGTGACGTTGCCACGTAGTCGCGTCGAGACGATCCGCTTGCCCAACACATCTGCGGCATCGAGCACGTCATCGTCGATTTGCTGAAGTGTCGGCCCGATCGGACTCAGCGGTTCCGGTAAGAATGGCCGCATCGGCTCGCAGTACGTTCGAATCGCTGGAACGGAAACGAACTCGCGTTCGGGGTAACGCATCGCGGTGAGTTTGCCGCCATAAACGCAGCCGGTATCAACGTTCACCGTACGGTTCAGCCACTCGGCTTCGGGCACGGGCGTGTGACCGTAAACGACGGTTGCCGTCCCGCGATACTCGGCCGCCCAGTTGTAGCGCACGGGCAGGCCGAATTCGTCGGTCTCGCCCGTTGTTTCGCCGTATAGCGCGAAGTCTCGAACCCTGCCCGACCCGCGCCCCTGCATCTCGGCTTTCATGCCCGCATGAGCCACGACCAACTTGCCATCGTCGAGGACATAATGGCTAATCAACCCCTCCAGGAAAGCGGCCAACGACTTCGTGAATGCCGGTCGAATCGCATCGGGAAGTGCGTCGATCTCGGCGAGAGTTTCGGCGAGACCGTGCGTGATTTGCACATCGCGCCCGTTGAGCTTTTTCAGCAACTTCATGTCGTGATTGCCAGGCACACAGATGCCCGAGCCTTCGACAACCATATTGCGAACGATCCGCAACGTATCGAGCACCCGTGGCCCACGATCCACAAGATCGCCAACGAATACTGCCTTCCGACCCGCAGGATGGATGTAAGTGAGCATATGATACCAAAGTGCATCCTCTTCGTTCGTCCCTTTTCCTTCACCCTTCATCCTTTTGATGTAGCCCAGTTCTTCCAACAGTTGTTCGAGTTCGTCGGCGCAACCGTGGATATCGCCGATGATGTCGAAAGGGCCATGTTCGCTGGTGCGGTCGTTCCACAACGGTACCCGCTCGATCGTTGCCGCTTCGACTTCATCCGTGGTTTCGAAGCGAAAGACGTGCGAAAATCCCTCTCGCTTCAGCCCTTTCAGCGAGCGTCGTAGCTGCGATCGCTGGTTGCGAATCACATGCGAGCCGAACGTGCGGCCTTCGCGTTGGCGGTTACGTTCGTGGCAAATTTCTTCGGGCAGGTTCAGCACGATCGCAACGGGCAGGCAGTGATACTTCCGTGCCAATGCCACGAGCGGGCCACGCGCTTCGGCTTGCACATTTGTGGCATCGACAACGGTGAGCCGCCCGAACGCGAGCCGTTGTGCCACAATCGAATGCAAGAGTTGGAACGCCTCTTTCGTGACCGACTGATTGTTCTCATCGTCGCTGACCAAACCTCGGCAGACATCGGACGACAGCACTTCCGTCGGCAAGAAATGCTTGCGTGCGAACGTACTCTTCCCCGACCCACTGGGGCCTATTAGCACGACGAGGGAGAGTTTGGGGATCTTCATCTGGGTGAATTCTCTCGCGAAAGTTCATTCGGAAATCACACCGTGGGATGAATGATGCCGTCCCACGAGCTGCTTGCGTTGGCGTAAAGTTTCTTCGGGATGCGGCCGGCGAGGTACGCGAGCCGACCCGCATCGGTGGCGTATCGCATTGCCCACGCCATACGCAGCGGATCTTTTGCACTGGCGATGGCCGTGTTGAGCAAAACGCCATCGCAGCCGAGTTCCATCGCGGCCGAGACATCGCTAGCGGTGCCGACGCCTGCATCGACGATCACGGGGAAATCCGGATCGCCGTCTTTCAGATACTCCAAGCAGATGCGGATGTTGTTCGGGTTAAGGATGCCTTGCCCGCTACCGATCGGGCTACCAGCGGGCATCACGCTCGCGGCCCCGGCTTCTTTCAAACGACGGGCCAAAATAGGGTCGTCGGAAGTATAAACGAGTACCGTAAAGCCTTCCTTGACGAGTTGTTCGGTCGCTTTCAACGTGTCGATCGGATCGGGCAGAAGCGTCTTTTTGTCGGCAAGACATTCGAGCTTCACCCAGTCGGCCCCTGGGTTTTCGAGATTCTTGAGTAACTCCCGCGCCAGGCGTGCATGTCGAATCGCGTCTTCCGCGCTGAAGCAGCCCGCCGTGTTCGGCAAGATCGTCAATTGCTTGAGATCGAGAAAATCGAGCAGGTTTTTGCCCTCTTTATCGACGAGGCGTTCGCGACGGACCGCCACGGTCGTCACTTCGCAGCCACTGGCGTCCATGCACGCTTGCATGAGGTCGTAACTCGTGTATTTACCCGTACCGGTGAACAATCGCGAGCGAAACGAAAATCGGCCGATCTTCAGCGGGCGATCCGCAGGCGGTTCGGCCGTCTGCGAACCACCACCGACGAGCGTGACGATCTCGACCATATCGCCTTCGTGGAGTGGTGTGACAGCATGTTCTGCACGCGGTACGACGTTGCGGTTCAGTTCCACGGCCAGTTTTTTCGGGTCGCGGCCAAGCATGGCGAGCAACTCCGCAACTGTAAGAGCGGCAGGAAACGATTTCGGTTCGGCGTTGACCGTAATATTGATCATTGAGATACCCTTAGTTCACGAAAGAGTATCGATTAGGATACGAATTGATCCGCTGAGCCGTACGACTGGAATGTCACTCGATTGCAAGACTACAGAAGAATGAAGAGAGTCTGATTTTATGTGTGAATCGAAACGAATCACCGGATTGGTGAGGACTTGCGGGTGCTGACTGGCTCGGGGTCGCGCGGTGGCGGTAGTGCGTTCGCGTCTTCGCGAATACGGTTTGCGGAATCGAGAAGTTCATCGGTGCGAACGGGGACTGCCGGATCGAGATTGAGCCGGATGCGGCGGACATCCTCGATGTGGAACGGGTAAAGCACTTCGAAGAAGAAGTCGATGCCGGGGTATTCATACCACTTCGGCCGAATGCGGATGCGTTCGACTTTTGGCTCGAATCCTTGGGCCACCGCTCGGAATTCATAAACGCCCGAATAATCCCAACGTGCGTCGCCGGGGCTTGGCCCTGCCGGGACGTTGTTCACGTACACTTGCGAACCGGGTGCGTTGGTGTCGATGACGAAGCGACGTTCGACGCAACCGCTACTTAACAAAGCCGCGAAGCCGACGACGATTGCGAGCGGTACGATTTTCCCTGTCATCCGAGGCGGCCTCCCACTACCGGTTTCGCATTGCGTGCTAGGCTGTAACGTGGTTGCGGAATAATCAGAGTGCGCCAGTCCGTCAAGCGAGATTCGAGAATGAACGCGCCTGGCGTCGTTATTTTTGGTTATCGCCCATCGACCTACAGCAGAAGCAGTAGAATCTGATTAGAGCTTTTGGAGGGTTGAGGACGTAATGATGTCGTTCGAAAAGATTCGTTATGCGGCCATCACAGATGTGGGCGTGAAACGAAGTCACAACCAGGACGCCTGTGCCGTGCAACCGGCCACCGACGAAAACGTCTGGCGCATGCAGGGGCACATTTTCGTCGTCGCCGATGGAATGGGCGGCCACGCGGTCGGCGAAAAAGCTAGCGCCAAAGCCATCCGCGATATTCCGCTCACTTATTCCAAACACGTCGGCCAGGAAGGCGTCGTCGCCGCGATTCGCCGTGCCTTCACCGAAGCGAATGCCGACATCTTCGATATCGGCATTAAAAACCCGGAATTCAAAGGTCTCGGCACGACGACGACCGCACTGTTCCTGCGCCCTGAAGGCGCGTGGATTGGCCATGTCGGCGATAGCCGGGCGTACCGGATTCGTAGTGGCAAAGTCGAACAACTGACGTTCGATCACTCGTGGGTGTGGGAAATCGCACGCCGTCAGGGGATCGACCCCGATCAACTCGGCGACTTCAAAAAGAACGTCATCGTGCGTTCGTTGGGGCCAGATGAGGAAGTCGAAGTCGATATCGAAGGCCCGCATCCGCTCGTTCCCGGCGACTCCTTTTTGCTATGCAGCGACGGCCTGAGCAACGAAGTGACGGCCGATGAAATGGGTGCCGTCGTCTCGACGATGCCGCCCGAGGAGGCGTCGAAGTTCCTGATCGCGCTCGCGAATGTCCGCGGTGGCCGCGACAATATCACGTGCCTGATCGTGCAAGTTCCGCCCGATGAACGGACCGCCAGTAACGCGAATATCCTGATCGGAAAAACACCGAATTTCTTCTGTAAGGCGCTGCGAGCGTGGGACCGGATCGTGCCGTGGTCGTATACGTTCTTGTTGCTCGGTTCGCTCTGTGCTGTGTCCGTGCTGATCTTGAAAAGCCAGGAACTACCCGGTGTCGTTCCCATGTTCTTTGCCGCCGCCGTGCTGATTCTCGCGGGAATCGTCGGCTTAATTCTGCACCTAAAACGCGTGAACCATTCCGCCAACGATGCTACTTCGAGCAATAACGGCGAATTGCACGTTTACAAAGGCTACCCATTCGACATCGGCCAACCGCTGTTCGATCGCTTCGCCGCCAAGGAAGCGGAGATTAAGATCGAACTCGATAAGCGCCCGAACTCGATCGATTGGAGCAAGTACCAAAAACTCAGCGATGAAGCCGCACTAAACCTCGGCAAATCCGAACCCCTCGCCGCCTTCCGCTATCGCTGCCTCGCGTTCCAACTCCTCGCGAGCGCCTACAACCAGGACCGCAACAAGGAAGAATCGTTCAAACCCAATTGGGACAGTCAGCACCGTTAGAAATCGGAATTCTTCTTGCAACGCCTCGCAGTCCGGTTTAATCTGTGTTTGTCGGTAACACGTCACTCGCGGAGCAACTAGTCATGCGTCGCATGTCCCTTGCTGGTCAGCGCCGGTTGTTCGGCTTCGGATTGTTGGGCATCGCGGGCTTCACCATCTACTGGTACCTGTTCTCGACGGGCATTCCCGTGATCTGGGGGCCGAGCGCGAGTGCGTCCGAGATGGCCGCCGGCCGCGAGTTGTTCGAACACGAATGGACCGCCAACGATCCGCTGGCGCACGGCGATGGCTTGGGACCGGTGTTCAACGCGAAGTCGTGTGTGGCATGTCACTTCCAAGGCGGCATCGGTGGCGGTGGCGAAGTCGGGCATAATGCCACGCACTTTGAAGTCCTACCGCAACCGGGCCGCAACGAATACGTCACCGGCGTACTGCACGATTTCAGCGTGAATTACACCGAACAAGAGACGATGGGCACGCTGAAAGCGCGATACCCCGTCGTCAAGTTTCCGCCACCGCCACCACCGCCGGGCCACTGCGGTTACATTCCGCCACAAAAACCCGATGTCGACCCGATCCGCACACTCTCCGTGCAAACGACCGCAATGTTCGGCATCGGCTGGATCGACCGGATCTCCACTCGAGCCATTTTGCACAACTACCGTAGCCGGGCACTGAGTGCGAACATCAGCGAAATGAAGATGAACTTCGACACGATACCTGCGGGCCGGGTGAGTTTGCTCGCCGATGGCCGTGTCGGTCGGTTCGGGTGGAAGGCCAACTTTGCCACGCTCGAAGAGTTCGTCGCTGCCGCGTGTGCCAACGAGTTGGGCCTCGGTACTCCAACTTGCGCACAAGCCGACTCGCTGACGCAAACGACCAAACACGACGTGCCACCCGATCTGAATCGGAAGCAATTTGCGAGCCTAGTGGCGTTCTGCGACACGCTGCCACGGCCCGTGGAAATCATCCCGACAACATCCGCTGGCGAACAACTGGCGAAGCACGGCAAAGCGCTGTTCGTAAGCACCGGCTGCGCCACGTGCCACGTGCCAGACATCGGCGGTGTGAAGGGCGTTTACAGCGATTTCCTGCTTTACACCCTCGAAGAACCACAACCCAACGGTGGCGCGTACGGCCCCGAACCACCCATCGAGAACGCGCGGCCATCGTGGGTGCCACGCCCCGACGAATGGCGCACGCCGCCACTGTGGGGCGTTGCCGATTCCGCACCGTACCTGCACGATGGCTCCGCACCGAACCTGCAACAAGCGATACTCCGCCACCGCCACGATGGTAAAGTGGCGGGTGAACGTTTCGCGAAGTTGCCAGCATCGGAACAGGCCGCACTACTTGCGTTTCTCGGGACGCTCAAAGCGCCAGCCGATGCGATACCTGCGGCCCAGTCGGTCAACCGGAAGAAGCGACTCGCGAAGAACGGCTGATTTCGCGATAAAATGCTTCAAATCGTCGCACCATCGCGGTACGACTGTATTCGGATTCAACCCGTTTCCTCGCCCGTTTTGCAATAACGCGGGCCGATTCCGGGTTCGCGATCATCTCACAAATTGCCGCTGACAGTGCCTCGTCACTTCGTGCCGGAATCACAGTACCCGTTCCGCCAAGAACCAGCGCATTCGCACCTACATCGGTGGCAATAATCGCACGCCCGGCAGCCATGTATTCAAGCAGCGCGTTCGACATACCCTCCGAGAGCGATGGCAACACGGCAATATCGACACCACCCAGGAAGCCCGGCACATCGGACGTTGCCCCCGTCAACTCGAAGCGGTCGCCGAGATGCAGCGTGGCTTGCAATTCCAGCAATTCCGCACGTTGCTCGCCATCGCCCGCCACACGAAACCTCACGTGCAGGTAACGCTCGCAGACGATTTTCGCCGCCCGCATCAGTCCGTCGATATTCTTCACCGCTCGCAGATTCGCCACGCAGCCCACGACGATTTTCGACCGCAGCAACGGCTCGGGAAGTGCGGCGAAGCGTTCGAGATCGACGCCATTTTCGATGACGCGAATGCGCCGTGCGGGCAACCGATCCGCTTCGATCAACGCCTGCTTCCCAGACTCGGAATTCGTTAGCGAAACCGTCACCATGGGGCGAATGATTCGGTTGAGGATGCGGTGCTTTCGGGTGAGCCAATACCCGAGGTTGTTGCGGACCCGCACGATCGCGCCGATGCCGCAACAACGGGCGATTGGCACCGTGAAATACGAGGCGTCGAGAAAGTACGCTTGCAGAATATCGGGACGAGTCTCGTGCCAGATTTGCCGCAACCGCCACGCGGCCCGTGCGGCTTTCGGGTGAAACAGCTTCTGCACGCCGAGACGGGTAATTTGGCAATCCGTCGGTTCGAGCGAACGCGATTCGTCGCCTTTGCCATCGAGCAATACGAGCGATGGTTCGACCTGCGAACGGTCGAGGTGCTGGATGAGCGCGAGCAGCTGCGATTCGGTGCCCGCCCGGCTGAGATTGTCGATGGCGAAACAGACGCGAAGCGGTGACATGGTTAGCCCGCTCTGCGATTCGCGATTGCGAATGGCTCGAACAACCGCACATACTCTGCTGCTTGTGCTGCAAACGTGAATCGTTCGTTCATGCGACTTCGCCCGGCATCGCCGAACTGCGTTCGCGTGGAATCGTCCTGAAGTAGCTGAAGAATTGCGTTGGCCATCGCGTCGGGTTGGCCAGGTGGTACGAGCAACCCGGTTTCGCCGTCGGCGATGACTTCGGGCGTTCCGCCGACCCGCGTTGCGACAACGGCGACGCCGGCTGCGCTCGCTTCTAGTGCCACGTTCGGCAATCCCTCGGTGTGCGATGGCAACACGACGAGATCGGCCCACGGCATATATTTATCAATATTCGCTCGGAATCCAGCGAGTACGAACCGTTTCGCGATGCCGAATTCGCGGATCAGTGCCTCGATCTTCGGGAGTTCGTTGCCTTCGCCGAAATGCACGAAGCCGACGTTCGGTTCCGTTTCCAGAACTTTGCGTGCCGCACGAACGAGAACGTCGAACCCTTTTTCCGGCGATAATCGGCCTGCGGAAATCACGAGCCGCGACGCCGGATTGTCCGCGAATATCGCTTGCAGTTCGCGCTGGCCTTCGGGGTTTTTCTCGGTGAATGCGTCGACACGTGCCGAGTTGCGGATCACCGTCACGCGGTCGGGTTTCACGCCCGCTTTGCGTATCTTTTCCGCTTGCCCATCGGACACCGCGACGACGCGATCGACGTAGCGAAGGTTGAAGCGGTCGCAGCGTTCGTACATGCGGACTTTGAAATTCTCCCACGTCCAGCCACGCGATACCGCAACGATCGGGATTCCTACACGGCGCGCCGCAATCCGACCGAGCACGTTCGGCTTGTAGGAATGCGTAAGCAGGATGTCGGCTTTCATCGACAGCAACTTCGTTGTCACGTCGTGGATCGTGGCACGAACATGGGGCGTGTCGTGCGCGATTGCTGCGGCTTCAAAACCGGCGTGGCGTATGGTGTTCAAAAACGCCTCGCATCGCCCGCCTTCGGAGAACGACAGGAACGACGTCTGGAACGACACAGGCAGGTGTTCAGCCAGCCCGAGCATCTGCCGTTCGGGACCGCCGAAAAAGGTACTCGCCGTCAGGTGTACGATCCGCATGAGCCTGGGAAGTCCATAAGGAACAGTTAAATTTAAGGCGAATAGCTCGTTGGCGTCAAAGTGCCATTCGCGCGGCTGCGGTGGTACGTGGCGACTTGGCGTACGGTCGCGTCGGGATCGTTCTTGGCGAGCACTTCAATCCAGTTGGCGAATAAGACTTTCGTTTCGATGGCGACGCGGGCGGCGGCGGCACGCACGGCGGGTTCGGGGTCGCGGCTCAGGCATTCGAGCCACGGGCCGACATCACGGCCCGGTTCTTCGGCTAAATCGAGCAACAGCGAAAGTCGCTCGGTCGCGTTCGGGTGCGTCAATCGTCGGCCCATGCTGATATCCGTCGCCGAGCGACCGCGAGTTTGCAAAACCGCTTCACACACAGTGCGAACTTCGCTTGCAGGGTCGTTCAGCCAGCGGAAGAGTT
>JAYSYI010000564.1:0-3264 GCA_043727665.1 Limnoglobus sp.
CGCAACCCGAGTCTGCCGATCACCGTCAGGTACCGCTCTCGGTCGGTTTCCCGGAGATAATTCAACATGCACGTACGCTGACTGACCATTTTCAGTAGCCCGCGACGGCTGGCAAAGTCCTTCTTGTGCTCGCGCATGTGCTCGGTCAGCTCGGTGATTCGAGCCGTCAAGATTGCGATTTGCACTTCAGGGGAGCCGGTATCACCGTCTACCCGTCGGAATTGCGTAATCAGTTCCGTTTTGCGGTCCTTCGTAATCGACATCGTCCCAGTCCTCTTTCTCTGAATCCTCCGCCGCGTCGCACTCCAGCATCACGGTTGCAAACTTTACACATTACACTGTTTGCAAGTGTATGAGCGTTCGCCTGCCCGACAAGTGCGACCCCCACAATGCTTATCGCGACTATGCAGGAATGCAAAATGATAGGGCGCAACCACCACCTTGGAAAGGGGGAATGCCGCAATCGAATTCCGGCACGGTAGCCGGTGCGTATTAGGAGGTCCTTCAAAGTGGTTCCACCACTTACCCCCCCCACCCAATCTCAAACTCATTCCCGAATTTCGGAACCACCATAACCCACCAACGACATACGTCCGATTTTGACCGACTAAATCACGCCGGAAACCAATTTCTCGGTGGTCTTTTTCGTCAAAACGGCAACCGGCGACGCTGCTTGGAACCACGCCCGATTTTCCACTCGCACTATTAGCCGACGACGCACGTCGGTATGTTAGTGTTATCGACATGCGGTTTGTTTTGGTTTGGCACGGAGAAGAACGCCGATGAGCACTGCCGAGGCCGAAGAGCTTGTGGAACTGGTTCCCGAATCGCGGCAGCCGAAGAAGCCGCCGATTGCGAACGTGCCAGGGCGTCTCGGTACGCTCGTTACGAACCGCATTCGTGCCGTTGCCGACCCGCGACCGTGGAAGCGCCGCCTCGCCAAAGCCACGCTCGTGATCCCTAAGATTCGCTACTGGGAAGCGCAGTTTCTCAACCTCAACGACGACGAGATTCGCAAGAAGAGCATGAACCTTCGCGGTCGTGCGCGCGGCGGGGCGAACCTCGATAAGCTCATCCCGGAGGCGTTCGGGCTGTGCGCCGTTGCGATTCGGCGCGTGTTTGGCTATCAGCTATTCGACGTGCAACTCGCGGCGGGCATCGTCATGCACTACGGCGGCCTCGTGCAACTCGCTACCGGCGAAGGCAAAACGCTCTGCGCGATCTCCCCCGCCTACGTCAACGCGCTCATCGGCAAGGGCGTGCACATCACGACCGTCAACGATTACCTCGCCAAGCGCGATGCGGCCGAAACCAGCCCCGTCTTCCACGTTCTCGGCCTCACCGTCGGTTGCATTCAGCAAAAGATGGAAGACCAGGAACGGATGACGATGTACCGTAGCGACATTACCTACGGCACCGCCGCCGAGTTCGGGTTCGACTTCCTGCGCGACCGGTTGAAACTGCGTGGCGGGCAGGCGGGAGCGGCTCCGTTTTGGGCACCGTGGGTCGGCGGGCAGGCGAAGGTCGATCCGCGAGTCCAGCGCGATCTGTACTACGCCATCGTCGATGAAGCCGACAGTATTTTCGTCGATGAAGCCCGCACGCCGTTGATTATCGCAAACCCGACCCGCGATGCCACGACCGAAGAGCAAGTCGTGTACAAGTGGGCCGACGATCTCGGGCGATCCCTTGCCCGCGACGACGATTTTCGCCTCGATATTAAGAAGGACAAGATCGAGATTACCGACGCGGGACGGCAGAAAGTCCGCTACGCCAACCCGCCGACGGGCAAGCACGCGCAGGCGATGGACAAGCTGCTGGAGCAAGTGGAAAAGTCGCTGCACGCCTACCATCGCTTCTCTAAAGATCAGCATTACATGATCAACAAGGAAAACAAAATCGTCATAATCGACGAAGGCACGGGTCGGCCGATGCCGGATCGCCACTGGCGCGACGGACTGCACCAAGCCGTCGAAGCGAAGGAGAATGTGACGATCACGATGGCCTCCGAACACGCGGCCCAAGTGACGTTTCAGAACTTCTATCGCATCTACAAAAAGCTCGCGGGAATGAGCGGTACGCTGATGCCGAACTTCTCCGAAATGCGTCGCGTCTATCGCCGTTGGGTCACGAGCATTCCGACGAATCGCCCCGTGAAACGACGCCAGACTTCGGACAACGTGTTCCCCACCGAAGGCGCGAAATTCGACGCCGTCGTGAAGCAAATTCAGGAAATGATCGCACAAGGCCGGCCCGTGCTCATCGGCACGCGAACCGTCGATAAATCCGAACGGCTATCGAGTTTGCTCGCGTTGGCGGGCATCGATCACCGCGTGTTGAACGCACGGCAAGATGCGAACGAAGCCGAGATTATTGCCGACGCGGGGCAACTCGGCCGCGTCACGGTGGCCACGAACATGGCGGGTCGCGGGACCGACATCAAGCTCGGTGCGGGCGTGGCGGCGAACGGCGGCCTGCACGTCATCGGCACCGAGCGGCACGAAGCCGAACGCATCGACCGCCAACTCGCAGGCCGTGCCGGACGACAGGGCGACCCCGGCAGCGCCCAGTTCTTTCTGTCCCTCGACGATCAACTCCTCGAAGGCCTCGGCGTCGCGAAACAGCGTTCACTCGAAGCCCTCGGTACCTCGGGTGCCAACCGGCCGTGGGCAATCTTCCGCAGCCTCTTCCGCAAGGCCCAACGCCGCGTCGAAAAGAAGCACTACAAGCAACGCCTCGACCTCATGAACTACGACAAGAACCGCCAAGAAATGATGCAAGACCTCGGTGCCGACCCGTACGTGGATTAGAGGAGATGGTGCAGTGGCGAGACGTATCGATCCTTGTATTAGTTGTAAGTAGGTCAATAGCCTGGATTACGGCTTCTTTTTCAGTTCGCGAACGCTGTCTTCCCACAACTCATCGATTGCAGTCCCGGTGAATGTGCGGAAATCCTCGATCGCGAACTCGCGATCTTGCATTCGCCGATGCAGTTTGTCCACGACTCCCGGATGCTTGTCGTCCAGCCACACCAGGAAGCGACCCGTTACGCGGTAGCTATCCTTATAGCTTTGCTTCGCCGAAAGTTGTGCGGGGAGTGCCCAACCGGGTTGCTCCTTCGGCCCATATAAATGGCGGGCATAATCGGCTAAACCCTCGGTCAGCCAACCGGGATCGGACTTCGGGTAGGCTTGGACGGCATGCGTCAATTCGTGCGTGAGTATGCCGAGATCGTCGGGGTGTTTCTGGAGCCATTCGACGCTT
>JAYSYI010000565.1:0-9885 GCA_043727665.1 Limnoglobus sp.
AACAAATTCGGCCTGTACGACATGCACGGCAACGTCTGGGAATGGTGCCAAGATTACTACGTTCGCGGTTACGCCGCCGGTGCGCAAACGAACCCAACGGGGCCAAGTACCGGCGACTTGCGCACCATCCGCGGCGGCTCATTTTCAGACCCCGGCAGCAAGTGCCGATCCGCCAGCCGACGCGGACTACCCGCCGACACCCGCGATATTCACGTCGGCTTCCGCATCGTGTTAGCCCCGTTGCCGTAAGCGCTATCGCAAAATTTGTTGTAGGCACATTCCATGTGCCGTTGCGACAGTTTGCGGCTTACGACGATGCAATATGGATGTGCCAAAATCCGAACGGCACACAGAGTGTGCCTACTACCGTTACGGCAGCCCCGCCCATTTGCGTAAGATCCATTCCAGCGATAGCAGCATCAGGAACAACCCGAATGCCCACCACGATTGTCGGAGTGGGTGTTCGATGAAATACTCGCGGGTGGCCGACTGGGCCGCGAGCGTTTCGAGGAGTTCCTTCGCGTTCTCGATGCCATAAACTTTGCCGTTGCCGGCTTGTGCGAGATCTTCCAGAAGCGGCAGATTCGCGGCCAAGTCGACGAGTTCTTCGTTGTCCGGTGGCGCGACTTCGAACGGGCAGCGTAGTGTCAGAGCGCGGCCATCGGGGCCGGGTGGGCCTTGCAGTTGGTCCGCCCACTCGGGCACTTCGAGTTCCACCGCATATCGGCCTGGCGTCAGATCGTTGACCTTGCCCATGAGGTCGCGCGGGCGGCCTTCGGGGTGTGCCAATGCGATCAACCCCGCGGGCGTTTCTTTGCCACCGGCTTCCTCGGGTAGCCGCACGATCTTCGCGTTCTTCACCGCGTTCGCCGTCAGTTTCTTGACCGCCTCCGCCGTGCGGGCCACCACTTCCACTGCTTGCCCGCCAACGTAAACCGGTTCCCGTGTGCCGAAGCGGATCGTGCCCGCCGCGTTAATCACGGGCAGCAACCGGTCCGATGCTGCCCACTGTGCCACCTGCCCCCAGAAGCGATGGTGGAAGAAATCGCCCGTCTTGTATCGCCAGCGCCACGTCGAATCGATGCCGACGTAAAGCACACGGCCGAAGCCATAACTTTGTCGTGCAATCGCGGCACGATCCTTTGCCGCCCCGCCGGGGATTGCCGCCAGTGCCTCCGCACCGTCTTTGAGTTCGCCGATTGCGGCCCAGTAATGTTGCGGGAAACGCTCCCACGCCAGGCGATTCTCCGCGCCGCTGTCGCCCATCGATAGAAACCAACTCCGTTCGCCTTCGGGCGTGATGTTCAGCGGGAAGCCTTCCTCGCTGTCGAACGGCTTCGGGTTGCGGATCGGCAACAGTTTGCGAAACGGCTCGTTATCGCCATCGGCATACGCCATCGGCATCGCCCGTTTCCCCGCAATAAACACCAGCGTCCCACCCGATTCGGCGACGTACTTTTCAATCGCTTCCCGTTGAACGAGCGTCATCTGCGCCGCTTCGACATCGCCGAGGATAATGCAGTCGTAAGCGGAAAGCACTTCGAGATCGTCGGGGAGTTGTTTCGCGGGTGTGCCCATCTTGCGGAGTTCGTCGTCGTTGATTCGGCCGAGGCGGGGCTGGCGGAACACGATGCTGCGAATGTCCATATTCGGGTCGCGGCCGAGGCAGGTGTGCAAGTAGTGAAACTCCCAACGCGATTCGCCGTCGATCAGCAAAACCTTCGCGCGATCCTTGACGACGTTTACCCGCACGGTGCGCCGGTTGTTTTCGGGGAAGCGATCTTTCTCGCCACCATCGGCAGTGACGGTCATCAGTTGCGGGCCGGGCGTGTCCATCTTCAGTTTGAACGTGAGTGCGTAAATCGTGTCGTTGCCATCGTGGTCGATCGTTTGGTTTTGCGATGGTTTCTTCGTGCCATCGGACTGTTCGGGGAAGTCAATTTTGACTTCGATTTTGCCAGCGGGCCACCCGGTGACGCGGACGCCGACCTCGATTGGCACGATACTGCCCTTGAACACGGTCGATGCCTGCGCCTGTGCGGTAATCAACGCGATATCGGCGGGCGGATCTTTCGGCGCGATGGCGACCGAGAATATCGGTACGCCACGCTGGCCGAGTTCGCGGGCACGCACGATCGGCGATTCGCCCCAATTGTGACGCCCATCGGTAAGCAACACGACGCCGAGCAACTTCGGCCCTGTGGCATCGGCACTATCCGCCACCGATTCCGCCGCCTTCGCCAGTGGCAGTTTCATGTCGGTGTAAAGCGTCCGCGTTTTGTCGCCACCCGCCGGTAACAGCATCGCTTGGAGTCGCTTTGCGTCCAGCGGTAAGTTCGCCAGATCTTTGCCGAAGCCGAGCAATTCCACCGTGTGTTTCTGACGCAGTCCATCGATCAAACCGACACCTTCGGAAGTCAGTAACTTCAGGCAGATTTGCATCCGCGTCGTGTCGTCGAGAATCTTCATGACCTTGTCGAATCGTTCGCGTTCGGCCTCGCCACCGAGCAGCGCGAAGCGTGGCTTCCCGATTGTCTCGCAATCTTTCGCCCACGCTTCGAGTTGGTTATCGGTGGCCAATTCCGGCACGAGTTGCAGTACTTTCGCGATGCGTAGCTTTTCCTGTGCGGTTCGATTTGGGTCGGTCACTTTCATGCTGTCCGAGCGATCGATCGCGATAATCACCCGCCCTGGCACTTCCTCCGAGAGCGACCGTGCGAGTATCGGCTCGAACGCGAGCATGGCGAAAATAGCAGCGAAGATACCGAGCCGCAGGCCGAGCAAAGCGAACGCGAATCGACGGGAAATGAGCTTGAGTTCGTAGCGATACAACCAGATCAGCAACGCGAGTCCGAAGCCGAGCGAGAACAGCGTAAACGCGACGCGCAGGCCGGTCGACGACCCCGGAAACGGCAGCGCGAGCCGCAACATCGCATCGGTAAACGGCAAGCGAATCGGCGTCATCGCACGGACCCCAGAACTACACGTGATTGCACTGAGTATATCCCCCGCACACTGCATTCGTGGCGCGAATTCCCGAGCGAATGAAATGGCGGGTCGTTTTGCTAGAATTAGAAGTAACAGCGAAAGCGGGATATTCTCTATGCGACAGAATTGCCCGAACTGCGAACGTCCGCTCTCGATTACGAGCGATGCCCGTTTTTGCATGTACTGCGGCCAGCGGATCGAAAGCACCTCGTCACCATCGTCGGACCCCAACGAAACGGCCGATTTCCAGCACATTGCCCCTTCGTTTGCAGCCGGAAATGAACTGTCCCCCGCGATGCCGGAGATCGACCGCGTCGGCAACTATCGCCTGATTCGCCCACTCGGTTCGGGTGGAATGGGCAGCGTTTACGAAGCCGAATCCGAAGATAGCGGCGAGCGGGTGGCGGTGAAATTGCTCAATTCCTCGCTGTCGTCGAACCCGCGTTCCGTTGAGCGATTCAAGCAGGAAGGGCGTCTCGCGAGCCAGATAAGCCACCCGCGTTGCGTGTTCGTGTACGGTGCCGACGCCGACGCGGGCCGTCCGTTTATCGTCATGGAACTGATGCCGGGTAGCACGCTGAAAGATCTCGTCGACCGCATCGGCCCACTAAAAGCCGAAGACGCACTCTCGCGAATCCTCGATGTCATTGATGGCCTGATCGAGGCGCATCGCCTCGGTGTGTTGCACCGCGATGTGAAGCCGTCGAACTGCTTTCTGACGGCCGACGACCGCGTCAAAATCGGCGACTTCGGCTTGTCGAAATCGCTCGATCATTCGGACGGCGATCAGCAACTCACGCACTCCGGCGCGTTCCTCGGCACCGTGCTGTTCGCGTCCCCGGAGCAGATTCGCGGGCAGGAAGTCGGCTACGATTCGGACGTCTATTCCGTCTGCGCGACGCTGTATTATCTGCTCGTGGGCAAGGCTCCGTATCAGCACGAGAGCATCACGGCGGCGCTCGCACGCGCGATTTCCGAACCGGCACCGACGATCCGCGACAAGCAACCCGACGTCTCGCGGGCGCTCCAGCGGATCGTTCGCCGCGGCCTCGACCGCGACCGGACCCGACGCTGGAATACGCTCGAAGAACTCCGCAACTCGCTCAAGGAACTTCTGCCCTCGGAGCAGTTGCCGGCGCGAACTCGCTCGATTCTGGCCGCGTATCTGATCGACTGTTTAATCATCTTAATCATCGTGCAAATCCCGATCGAACTGTTCGAACTGAACTTGTTCGGCTGGCAGAAAACGTCGATCTGGCAGGCACTCGACCCGTTCGTCTGGGTTGGCAGCCTCAGTTACTTCGCGATACTCGAAGGCTTATTCGGCATGACCGTGGGCAAGTATGCGTTGCGGATCCGCGTGTCTCGAATCGGACTCGGTGGCCCGCCTGGCATAAAGGTGGCCGCGATACGGACGTTTGCATTCTCTGTGATCTGGCTACTCATCGCGTGCGTTTGTATCGCTTTGCTGACGTATAAAAAGTTCGGCCCGATCCTCGCGCTCATCGTCTTCGTGTCCGGGTTGTGCGCGGTCGTCTACCCGATGTTTCGCTTCCGCGATTTTCGTAGCTGGCACGACGTTTTCAGCGGTTGCCGCATCGTGCAATGCGGGCGACTCCCGCACCAGGTGCGCTTGCTCAGCCAGTATCCGAATCCGCTCGAACTCCCCGCGAAGAAGCCCCAAGGTTTACCGAGTGAAGTCGGTGGCTTCGTCGTTCGCGGCGAACTCCCGCACCAGGCACTCGGCGAACGATTGTGGCTCGCTGAAGATACCTCGTTGCATCGGCGCGTCTTCGTCTGGCTGAAGCCGATTGCCGCTGTCGCCAGCAATGTCGCCGAATCGCCCGTGCGGCCGACGCGGCTCCGCTCCGTCGGCTGGGGCGAGCACGAATGGAATGGCAAAACCTTCGAGTGGACCGCGTACGTCGTCCCCTCCGGCTCGCCACTCGTCGATGTGGTCACTCCCGACAAACCGCTCTCCTGGCCAGACGCCCGCTTGCTATTGGAACAGGTCGTCGAAGAACTGATCTCCGCTGAAATCGACGGCACATTACCGCCACGGCTCGGGATCGATCAACTCTGGGTCGAAGCCAGTGGGCGTATCCACTTGCTCGAATTCCCGATCCCCACCGGTGCGGAACTGCCCGTGAGCGCCACGACGCCGATCGGCCTCATCCGGCAGGTGGCCACGCTCGTTCTCGAAGGCAAGCCGCGCGAGAATGGCGGACGAATCCTCGCGCCGTTGCCGTCGCATGCTTCGCGGACCACAGACAAGTTGTTCGATGCCGATGCGCCGTTTGAAGATGTTTGCGAAGTCCAAAAGGAGTTGGCCGATAGCCACGCTAACCAGCCGAAAGTGACGACGAGTATGCGCGTCGTTCACGTCGGGTACGTCGGGTTGCTTTCCGGGATCGGGGTCGTGTTGCTGCTGGCCTTAATCGTCGGTTATCCGTTTCTGATCGCGCTACGAGAGGTAGGCCTCGCGAATTCTTACAAGACGATGTTAACGGGACTCGGCTCGGCCGAAGTCGTGCAAAAATGGTCGGCCGCATCGCCATACCTCGCTCAGGAACTGTCACCCGAACGGCTCGCGAATTTGAAAGTGCAGTTGCATACTTCGCACGAACATTTTCGCGACAGCGGCATTCACCGCACGAAAACACTCACCGCACCCGAACGCTGGTTGCTGCAATCCTCGACGAACGACGACCCCGAAACTCCCGACGACCCCCGCGACATGCCGATCCGCCATGTCGTCGACATCACGAGGTTGAGTTCGCAGCCCATCGTCAGCGACTCCCCATCGGGCCGCCGGTCGATCGTGACTTTGTCCGTAATCGTGCTCGGTTTCATCGCGTTTGCGTTCGCACTCCGGGGCGGCCTCTCGTACCAACTCTCCGGCATCTCGCTCGTCACCCGCGACGGTCGCCCCGCCGGCCGGCTCCGTTGTGCGTTACGCGAAAGCCTCATTTGGCTCCCGTTCCTATTCGCGCTCGGCGTGTTACTTGCAATTCAACTCTTCCGCCCCGACTGGTTCTTTGGCCGAATTCTGTTCTCCGGCATCGCCGTCGGAATCCCAATCGCTAGCGCCGTACTCGGCGCACGCTTCCCCGAACGCGGCCCCCACGACCGACTCGCAAAAACCTACCCCGTGCCAATGTGATCGGAATGCGGAGTTCGATGTACGTGCAACCGCGAGCGGAAAACGGGTATACTAAAGGAAAGGGAGGATGAGCGATGAGTACAGCCACTGAAGGAATTGCAGTTTCGATCGAGGATTCGATCAAATCGAATCCGATATTGTTCAAAGCGGTGACAAACGCAACCGAGTTCTTTGAAGTGGAACTCAATCATATTGATCTCCAGGCGCAGATCAAGGCGATCCACCCCGCCATTCGCTGGTCTGTGAACGAAGAACAGATCTTGCAACTCGAATATCGAGAAGAACTTCCGGATGAAACTCCGTATCAAAATAGGAGCAGAATTTCTGTTGCCCGGATGCTCGATGCTGTGGAGCGAAAATCTTTGATCTTACAGTTGCTACAATCCGTAAACGATCGTCGTTATCGCAGCGTGATAACAAAGTTCGAACAGATGATTCAAGAACGAGAGGAGGCCGAAGCGAATGGCCAGTGAAACGACTCCAACACAGTTAGCACGGGAGGCTTTGACCGCGATCAAGTTTCTGGAAACCAAGGTCGCAATCTTTCAACAGGATGTAGACAACGCCGAACTATCGAAGCACCGCGAACGAACCGCTGTCCTTGAAAATCAAGTCGTGCAACTTAATGCTCAGATGCAAGAACACAAACTGACCCGTGAACGAACCGCTTTCCTTGAAAATCAAGATACGCAACTGCTCGCCCTGATGGAAGAACACAAGCCGACCCGCGCTGAAGCGGAAATACTCGGCGCACTGAAGATACGCATGACCCAACTCGAAGAAGAAAAGAAACGCGACCAAACGGGGGTATTTCAAGTCATGATTCTTTTCCTCGGTGGCATCATCACACTCGCCATTCAGATCGTCCTGCTCTTCTTCAAAAAATAATACCTGACACGATTTCACTCGCAAAAACTTACCCCGTGCCAACTTGATCTTCTCGTTAGCCCGACGCACTAGTTTTGATGTTGCGCGAAATTGCAGGTGCGCCCAAGGGTATGACGTTTCGTCGTACCCCTGTGTCCGAACGTGATATCAATAAACTTCGCGAGCTCAGTTTTGGAGAACAACATAGTTCTCGCGAGTCGCGCGTACGTACAGCAAAACTGCTGATCGAGTTGACCCATCATCTGGAACACAAGCACCGGCTTCTTCGACAACTTGGCTGTAGCAAACGCCATCTCAGTCGTCGCGTGCCAGTGAACCTTCCCCGGTTCCACCGACGGGTTCGCCAGCTTCGCTTCGATTGTCACTTCCAGTATCGGCTCATGAATTGGCGTCGCAATCGGAGTCGGAGCAGGCGTAGCAAACATAACATGCAACAACTCTCCAGCCAGAACCCCGCCAGCGAATATCAAGCCGATTCAACCCAATCGACTGAACATGGGATTTCTCCATCGACGTATCCGCCAACATCGACACATTCAGGAGTATACCAGATATTTAGCCGATTCCCGCTTAGCCGCGCCGCAAAGTCTTGGGAGTGAAGCGCGGGTACGGCGTATCGGATGACAACACGAATTCCCGCGAGTTCACGCCCCGCGCTTCGCTACGCAAAGCCTACGCGGCGCGGCTAAACGTCGACGTCGTTACCGCAAGCCAACATACGTGACTTCGACTCCGGTTACTGCCGCCATGAAGCCGTGTTCGTGGTTCCACACGCAGTCGAATTCGAGGTCTGCCGTTGCTTCGCCGCCCACTTGCTCGTGCGTGATGTTGACGACATTCAGAGCGATTAGCTTTACCAACTGGGCCACGCTTACCAACGGCCCGCCGAGTTCTTCTGCGATCACATCCTCTTCGCCCAGCCAATCCTGATATTCGCCGAACACAGCAATCAAAATCGCATCCCGGATCGCCTCGCCGTCAACGATCAACCGCTGGAACGTAGCCACTTGGGCGACAGATGGCGGGGTGCGAGCGTAGATATCCGGGCAGTCGAACAATACCGATACGTCACCCGTGGTCGGCGGATCACCGCCCGGCGTGAACCCGGCCCACGCGGGCAACAACGCATCGCAGCGCCAGCCGGACTTTCGCTCCCAAGTTAGAGGCGGCAACCCTTCGGTGGTCAGTGTGTCAGCCTTGTTCATTCCGTGCTCGCATGAGATGACAACACGATAGTTATGGCTACACCTCAATTCTACTCGAATTTACACGAAGTCGCAAAGTCAATAAGTTCTAGACGATTTGACGTAAGTCGGAATTCGCGACTTGCGCAAACGTACCCAAAAGTGTCGCGAAATGACATCAAAAGGGCGCGCCATGACATCAAAAAGGCGCGCCCAGTCGATTTTGGTCGCGAAACGGTCGGTACTTACATCGAGTGATAGCCGCAAGACCGTCGACGTAACCCCTTCTCGATGTGGGACATACAGCAAAAACGCCCGAAACAGATCAGCAATTTGCGATCAAAAAGTGGCATTTTGAGACGCAAAAACACGAAAAAACGGGTTTTTGAGACGGGAGAATTCTGACTTACGTCGATTGTGAGGTGCGTAATAACCCAATTGCGCGCCCCCCGACGATGGCCAACACGGGGATGCTCAGTTGCACGGCGAGGCCGTCGCGACTGGCGGGTTCGATCCCCTGAAGCGTCAGTTGCAGTTCGGCGAAGTGCGAACTCAGGAACGTCACGACCCAGGCGGCCCCGTAGAGCAGGAACCAGGCGTTCGGGTTTTGCTTGCGTTCGGGTAACCACAAGAGGCCCGTGAGCGCGAGTAGGCCCCATTCGTAAATCATCGCGTGCGGCGACGCCCAGAGTGTCAGAAACACCGCGCCGCCGAACATCACGTGCAAATCCTCTTTGCGTTTCCGCCAGAGCTGCACGAAGCCCGCAATGGCGATCAGCGAACAAACGCCAGCCAGCGGCCAGTGCCACGATGTCGCGTGGGGCATCAGCAGACGCCAGAACGCGAGCGGGTTGTGCATCTTCCACTGCTCGAAATTGTCGAATTTCACGTTCGATTTGAGCGAAACGAAGAACCCTTCCCAAACCTCTGGCATCAGTGGGTAACTGCCACCGATGAGCACAATCCCCGTTGCGATCACGCCGAGAAAGCACGGCCACTTGCGGCGAATGTCGATCAATCCCCACACGACCAACCCGAGTAGCAGTTGCGGCTTGAACAGCAGCAATCCCGCAACCATCCCCGCCGTGAACGGCCGCCCCGTTGCGAGTAGCCGGTAGGTGCCCGCAAAGATCGCGAAGCTGAGAATCGTGTTCTGCCCGTAGCTGATTGCACAGAACATCGGGTAGAGCGAAAACACCCAAAAGAACGTCATGCACTTCGAACGCGGATCTTCGTCGATGACCCAACGCACGCTGAACCACAACAGAACGATGTGAATGAACGTCCAGATCAGCGTGCTGTACACGAACGGCAATGAAGAAGTCGGCCAGTAAAGCAGAGTGTAAAACGGGGGGTTGCGGTACGCCATCAGCGTCGTCCACTGTTGCGGCGGGAACAGCTTCGCCTGATACTCCATCACGAAGTCGTGATCGTAGACTTTCTCCGGTCGACCCTCGCGAATGAGGCGTGCGGCAGTGTACCAGGCGAGGTGATCAGCGGTAACGACTTCGCCTTTGAGGTTCGACGGGATGCTAGGATTGCCGAGAATCAAGCTGATAACGTAACTGACCCACAAGATAATCGCGGCGAATTTCGCAAAGACGATCCGCTCGCGAAAGAAGTCGGCAATGCGTTCGGTTGTCATCGGCACTTTCAAAACCG
>JAYSYI010000566.1:0-29247 GCA_043727665.1 Limnoglobus sp.
GTGCGGAATGCAAATGTGAGGGCCGATTCGCTCGTGAATATCCTTGCGAACGATGGGAGGATGGCGCTACGACCCCATTCGGGGTCGATTGGTATTCGCTCATACCCCAGGTGCGCGAAGCGCGACCTGGGGCTAATCGCTGAAATCCCTCCGGGATAAAGAAAACGCTCAACCCGTTCGAGGAAATTCTGGTGGGTGGTCTGCATGGCCGAAACAGAAACCGGAACAAGAATGATGCGAAAATTCGAAGAAAAGACCAACTTCGCATCACCTGGCGGTGTCCCTCTCATTCCAGACGGGCAGTATCATCCGGAACGTTGTGCCCGCGCCGGGGGTACTTTCGCAGGTAATCTCGCCTTTGTGCGCGGTCATCACTTCCTTGACGATCGCCAGCCCCAGCCCGGTACCGGCTTCGTCGCTTTGGCCGGGAATGCGAAAGAACCGGTCGAACACGTGCGGCAAATATTCCGCGGGAATGCCAACTCCCGTGTCGGCGATTGTCAACATCACTCGCCCGTCGGCGCTTACAGCAGATAGCGTGACGCGACCGCCGACCGGCGTGTACGTGATCGCGTTGTTGAGCAAATTGCCAATCGCTTGCTCGATCCGGTCGGGGTCGATCGCAACCGTGGGCAGCGGCTCGCCTTCGATGAATTCGAGTTCCACGTGTTTGTCTACGGCACGCGGTCGCACCGATTCGGCGGCTTTGCGCAGCAGGTCGAGTGGGTTTGCGGGTTGAAACGTCGTCTCATCTTGCGGGCGCTGAATCCTTGCGAGCGCTAGCATTTGTTCGATCATCGCCAACAGTCGCTCGCTGCTGTCGCGTGCATCGATCAGCAATTCCGCCTGCTTCGGCGTGAGTGGCCCGACGGTTTCTTCGAGCAGTACGTGAACGGCCAGCCGAACCGATGTCAGTGGCGTCTTGAGTTCGTGGCTAACGGTCGCCACGAGGTCCGATTTGAATTGATCGAGCATCCGGAACCGCGTCACGTCGTTGAGCACGATTGCGGCCCCGAGCGTGTGGCCTTCGGGGTCGCGGATCGGTCGAACTTGTGGCAGATACATACGGTCGTCACCACCGAGGCGGTATGTCACGATTCGATCGAAACCATCGGGCTGATACGCGCGTTGCGCCTGAAGCGCCTCGGCAATCGGCCCACGCAGCGACTCGGGGGGAGACCAGACGAGGCCGGGCGTTGGCTCGACGCCGAGAACCCCGCGCGCGGGCGGATTCGCCAACTCGACGCAACCATTAGGATCGACGACGAGCACCGGATCGGGAAACGAATCGATCGTCGCTTGTGCCGTGCGTTGTGCCCGCATGAGACGATCGAGATTCGATAATCGATACTGGCGGAGTTGACCGGTCATCGCGTTGAATGTCGTCGCCAGTCGCCCGAGTTCGTCGGGGCCGGATATCGGCACGTCGCGGTCGAGTTGGCGCGATTCGCCGATTGCCTGTGCGGCTTCGGTGACGGCGCGAATCGGCCCGAGAATCGAGCGAAGCAAGTACCCCGCGATGCCGAACACGAGCACGATCAGCAAACCCATCATCGCGACGAATCCGGTTAACGAACGGAACGCGGTCACTTTGGCGTCGTCACGTGCGCGTTCCATGCTCTCCTGGTTGATGCGAAGAATCTCTGCGGACACCTCTTTGATCGCTCGGAACTTCCCGAATAATCCGCTATCGGTCGGCGTACCGTGATAGACCAGCGTCCGCGTCGGCGAGCCGTGCGCGAGTGCGAAAAACGCAGCGCCGCGACGGAGGTAATCGTCCTTCAGTGGCCGCAACTGATCGACCAAGTCGCGCTCGAGTGGAATGATCGTGATGTTGTTTTCTTCGATGCGGAACTGCTCCGCGAACGCGAGCACGTTCGTCGCGAACTGCTCCTTCGCTTCGTTCTGCGGCCCCTGGCTGGTCAGCGCAAACTGAAACGATGAATCGATTCGCTCCAGTGCTTCGTTGAGACGGTACATCGCCTGAACGCTCGCATAGTTTTCTTTGAGAATCGCATCGATCTGCCCGCCCGTGCGGTCGAGTTGCCGATACCCCACGGCACCGATTCCGACGAGCAGAATCAGTAGTGGCGCGAACGAAAGCAGTATCCGCGTACGCAGGCTCACGATTCTCTCCTCGGTGGCTCGACGGTGCGTTTTCGCTTGCGGTAAAGCGTACTCGGGTCGATGCCGAGAATACGCGCGGCATCTTCGAGCGATGCGGCCCCGTCCATCACGCGGCGAATGTGCTCGGCCTCCAAGTCGACGAGACTCACGGGGCCGCCCACTTCGATTCGTGCCACCACGCCTGCGGTCAGTTGCGCGGGCATATGCTCCAGACCCACGTGTGGCACGCCGGTTAAAATGACGCCGCGCTCGATGGCGTTTCGCAACTCGCGGACGTTGCCTGGCCACGAGTAACTTTGCAAAACCTCTTCGGCGTCGGGCGTGAAACCGATGAGCGACTTGCCCGCCTGACGTGCGAAAAATGCGAGCAGATACCGTGCGAGCCCGAGGATATCTTTGCGACGGTTTCGCAGTGGCGGGATCGTCACTTCGATGACGTTGAGCCGGTAGAACAGATCCTCGCGAAACCGGCCCGCTTTCACTTCGGCTTCGAGGTTGCGATTCGTCGCCGCAATAATTCGCACGTCAGCCACGCGCGGGTGCGGTTCGCCGATGCGCTCGTAAGTTTTGTCCTGGATCAATCGCAACAGCTTCGGTTGCAATGCGAGCGGCAGGTCGCCGACTTCGTCGAGGAACAGCGTGCCGCCCTCTGCCGCTTCGACTTTGCCAACGGTATCGCGCACGGCACCCGTAAACGACCCCCGCAGGTGACCGAACAAATCGCTCTCCAGAAGCTCTGCGGAAAGACTCGGACAATGCACCGTCACGAACGCCCGCTTCGCGCGTTTGCTCCGCGAATGCACCGCTTGCGCCACCACACCCTTCCCGGTTCCGCTCTCGCCGCGAAACAGCACGTGTGCGTCGGTCGGTGCGACTTGAAACGCGAGATCGAGGACGCGCTGCATGACCGGCTCGCACGTTTCGAGTTCCACAGTGGGCGTCAGTCGGCCGACCTGATCTTCGAGGTCAGCGACGCGGTTCGTCAACCCGCGCAACAGCGTGGAGCGATCGAGCACGACCCGCAGTTGATCGGGCGTGAACGGCTTGGGTAAGTAATCGAACGCACCGAGCCGGAGTGCCTGCACGGCGGAGTCGAAACTGGCGTGCGCCGTCACGATGATGATGTGCAACCCGAGTGCCGCACGCAACAACTGCGGCAGTAACTCGAGGCCATTCTCCTTGCCCAGTCGCAAGTCCAGAAACGCCGCATCGAACCGCTGCCCGGCGAGCGCGTGCAAAGCTTGCGTGCCATTCGCCGCTTCGGCCACGGAGTGGCCCATGCTCTCGAGCGCCGTTCGTAGTGTGCGCCGTAGGCTCGGTTCATCGTCGATAATCAGCAATCGTCGCGGATCGGTGAGGATTGCCATATTCACCATTCCTCTCGTGCAAATTGCAATTCGCATCGTGCAGTTTGCATGGTTCTCGGGCCGCGGTCGTTTCTGTCTATCTACTCTAGATGCTGTATTTCTAGCTAATTCGCGATTTTCGCAGCGGCGGGCACGACGGATGCAATAGGGAGATGTGCAAAACCGAAGCCACGAGGAGTCAATATGGACCTGTCTTACTGGATACCCGCCACAATTGCACTCGGACTGGCCACGTTCGTGCTGCTGTTCCTGTTCGTCAAAGCCTGCGACAACGTCTAAGGACACTGCCATGATCTGGATCACCGTCGTCGTCACTCTGTTTTTGTTCGTGTATCTCGTCGTGGCATTACTGCGCCCCGAGAAGTTTTGAAGTTCGTTTCGTCACCCCGCATTCTCAAATGGTGAACTATGTGGCTTCTTCCGATACTCATCGTCGGCACGACGGTGTTGCTCTCGATCCCGATGCGGCGGTACTTGGCCGGGATCATCGACGGGCAGTACAAGGCCCGCGGCCCGTTCCGTTGGGTCGAGCGCCAACTCGACACTGGCCCGCAAAACTGGAAGCAGTACGCGGTCAGCCTCATGCTGTTCAACACGCTGATGTTCGCGTTCGGCTACATCGTGTTGGCACTTCAACCGCACATGCCGCTGAATCAGAAGGATTCGGTGTTTGTGGACGGTAAGGCGATGCTGTCTCCGACGACGATTTTTAACACCGCAATCTCGTTTTTAACGAACACGAACCTTCAGCATTACTCGGGCGAACAGCATCTGTCGTACTTCTCGCAACTCGTGTTCGTGTTGTGGAACATGTTCGTCTCGGCGGCGGTTGGGTTCTGCGCGCTTGCGGCGGTTATCCGCGGACTTCGCGGGGATGCACACATGGGCAATTATTACGTCGACATGTGGCGCGTGGTGGTCTATGTGTTCGTTCCGTTCTCGATCCTTACGGGCATCTTGCTGATCGCCTCGGGCATACCGATGACGCTCGAACCCGCAGCCGAGGCGCAGACGGTGCAAGTCGGTTCGATGGGTTTCGATATCGTCGACGGCAAAGACGTTCCGAAACCGCAAGTGATCGCCCGTGGGCCGGTCGGTGCGATTCTGCCCATCAAGCACTTGGGCACGAACGGCGGCGGTTTCTTCGGGGCAAACTCTGCGCACCCGTTCGAGAACCCGACTTCGTGGACGAACTTCGTCGAGTGCGTCAGCATCCTGATTTTCCCGTTCTCGCTGGTGCTGATGTTCGGGCGAATGATCGGCCAGATGCGGCACGCGATCGTGATCTATTCGGTGATGATGGTGATGTTCACCGGCATGATCGCGTGGGCGGTTTACCACGATACAGCGAAGCCGAATCCGGGATTGTTGGCACAACCGGCACGAACCGTGAAGGTCGTCGGCGCGGATGTAAAAGAGACTTCGCCGCTTGCCGAACTGCCCGTCGATCAATCGGGTTTCGGCAACCTCGAAGGCAAGGAACTGCGGTTCGGCCCGTCCGCCGGCGCGACGTTCTCGGCCGTCACGACTGCCGTCACGTGTGGTTCGGTGAACAGTATGCACGATTCGCTCAACCCGTTGGCCGGTATCACGCCGCTCGTCGGAATGCAGCTCAACTGCGTGTTCGGCGGTAAGGGCGTTGGGCTGATCAACATGATGATTTACCTCGTCATCGGCGTGTTTCTGGCGGGGCTGATGGTCGGGCGGACGCCCGAATATCTCGGCAAGAAAATCGAAGCCCGCGAGATGAAACTCGCCATGCTCGCGCTGCTCATTCACCCGATCCTGGTACTCGGGCCAACCGGTTTGTTCGCGGCACTCGATTGGGGCAAGGCGGCGACCAACAACCCCGGCCCGCACGGTTTCAGCGAGATCTTGTACGAGTTCAGTTCGGCATCCGCGAACAATGGCTCCGGGTTCGAAGGCCTCGGCGACACGCACGGCTTCAACGATCCGAAAAAGAACCTGACCGCGCCGGCGACTTACTCAGCCGAATGGGACATCGCCACGGGCCTCGTGATGCTGATCTCGCGGTTTATCCCGATCATCGCGCCGCTCGCGCTGGCCGCGTGTCTGGCTCGCAAGAAGAACACGCCGTTTACATCGGGCACGATGCGGACGGACACTGTCACCTTCGGGTTCGTGTTGCTCGGCACGGTGCTACTGGTCGGGGCACTCTTGTTCCTGCCCGCGTTGTGCCTCGGCCCGATTGCCGAACATTACGGGCCGATGCCGTTCGGGCGATAAGTTTCAAACCGGAACACCATAGGAAATACTGCGATGTCGAATTCACAGACCGTTCAAGAAGCGAAACTCGCCCGGCGTGCGAGCCGTCAACTGAGCCTGTTCGCGCCGGACCTTTTGAAACAGGCATTCGGAAGGGCACTCGTCATGCTCCGCCCGGACCTCATGTGGAAGAATCCCGTGATGTTCGTTGTCGAAGTCGGGACGGCGCTGTCGATCCTGTACACGGCGTACAAAGTGATCGACCCCAGTTCGTCGATGGCCTCGCTCGGGTATTTGATCGCGCTCGATATCTGGCTGTTCCTCACGGTGCTGTTTGCGAACTTCGCGGAGGCGCTCGCCGAAGCGCGCGGCAAGGCGCAGGCGGACGCGCTGCGCAAGACACGGCAAGACTCCGCGGCACGGCGACTGAAGCTCGTTGATGCTTCACACGTACCGGTTGGCACACTCGCAACGTGGCTACAGGAACAAGAGAAGTTCATCGAGGAAGTTTCCTCGGCACGCCTCAAAACGGGCGATCTGGTGATCGTCGAAGCGGGGCAGGCGATACCGGCCGATGGCGAAATCGTCGAAGGGATCGCATCGGTCGACGAGTCTGCCATCACCGGCGAGTCGGCCCCCGTGGTGCGTGAAGCGGGCGGCGACCGCTCGGGCGTGACCGGCGGCACCCGCGTTCTTTCCGACGCCATTCTCGTTCGCGTAACGGCCTCGGCAGGGCAATCGTTCCTCGATCGCATGATCGCGCTCGTCGAAGGCGCATCCCGGCAACGCACGCCGAACGAGATCGCACTTTCACTCGTGTTATCGGCGTTCACGCTGATTTTCCTCATCGTCGTCGTCGCACTCTGGCCGATGGCCGCGAATGCGGAAGACTACATGAAGGGGTATCTCGGCATCGAGACTTTGCGCAGCCTCGGGACCGACATCCCGACGCTGGTGGCACTGCTCGTTTGCTTGATTCCCACGACGATTGGCGCGCTGCTTTCGGCGATTGGCATTGCAGGTATGGACCGGGCGTTACGTGCGAACCTCATCGCCAAGAGCGGTAAGGCCGTCGAAGTCGCGGGGGACATCGACACGCTGTTGCTCGACAAAACGGGCACGATCACGCTCGGTAACCGCCGGGCGACGCGGTTCATCCCGTTGGACAATCTCGCTGCGTCCGAAGTCGGTTGGATTGCCGCGCTATCGAGCGCGGCCGACGAAACCCCCGAAGGCAAAAGCATCGTCGACCTGCATCGCCGTACGCCGGGTGCCAACACGGCCTCGCCACCCACGGGGTCACGCTTCATCGGTTTCACCGCACAAACCCGCATGAGTGGCGTCGACTTGCCCGATGGCCGGATGATTCGCAAAGGCGCATCCGATGCAGTCGTGAAATACGTTCGCACACAGGGGGGCACCGTGCCGCCGAAAATGGACGAACAGGTGAACCTGTTCGCGTCGCAAGGTTCGACGCCATTGCTCATCGCCGAAGGGAATCAAATCGTCGGCCTCGTCGTGCTCGAAGACATCCTGAAACCGGGGATCAAGGAGCGTTTCGACCGGCTCCGCAAGATGGGCATCCGAACGGTGATGGTGACCGGCGACAACCCGCTGACCGCGAAAAGCATTGCGGAACAAGCCGGCGTCGATGACTACATCGCCGAGGCGACGCCGGAAGCGAAGCTCGCGTACATTCGCAAGGAACAACACGGCGGCCGCCTCGTGGCCATGATGGGCGACGGCACGAACGATGCCCCGGCGTTGGCGCAAGCCGACCTTGGCGTGGCGATGAACTCGGGAACGCAAGCTGCTAAAGAAGCCGGCAACATGGTCGATTTGGACAGCGACCCGACGAAACTCATCGAAGTCGTCGAGATCGGCAAGCAACTCCTGATGACGCGCGGTGCGCTCACCACGTTCTCGATCGCGAACGACCTCGCGAAGTATTTCGCGATCGTTCCCGCATTGTTCGCAGGCACACTACCCTGGCTCAAGTCGATCGACGTGATGAACCTCACCTCGCCCACCTCGGCGATCCTGTCGGCGGTGATTTTCAACGCGCTGATCATCCCGCTGCTGATTCCGATTTCGCTGAAGGGCGTCACCTATCGACCCGTTGGGGCGGATGCACTGCTTCGCCGCAACCTGCTGATCTGGGGTCTGGGTGGCGTGATCGTGCCGTTCGTCGGCATCAAGATCATCGACGTCGTCCTGACTGTCATCGGCCTCGCATAATTCACACACTGTTCAACAAGGAACTCCGCCATGAGAAGCCATCTGCGTGCGAATCTGCTCTTGCTCGCGTCCACTATCGTCGTCTGTTGCGTGATGTACCCGGTTGTGATGTACGCCATCGGCCGGGGCCTGTTTCCGACGGCGGCATCGGGTAGCATCGTTACGGAAAACGGAGTGGTTCGCGGTTCGCGGCTCATCGCGCAACCATTCACGGCGGACGAATACTTCTGGCCGCGACCATCGGCGGCCGGTTACAACGCCACCGCCTCGGGCGCATCGAACTGGGGCGCGAATAACCCGAAGTTGCGCGACCGCGTCGCACAATTCATCGGGCCGATCGTGCAGTTCAAAAAAACCAGCCGGTTTTACACTGGCACCGAGCCTGCGAAAGCGGTTCAGACAAATATCGTGGCCTGGTTCGCGGCGAAACCGGATCGCGCCGCCGAGTGGGCGAGCGAGTTCGAAGTCGCGGCCGCCAACTGGGCGAAGTCCGACTTGGCTAACGAAAAATACGGCCTTCCTGGCGATTACATTCAGACTTGGGCCACAGACCACACGGATGTTGTCGCCGCATGGAAGTCGGCAAACCCGAGCAAGACCGACGAACCGAAGCCCGAAGAGTTGGTGCCGTTTTTCTTCGCGAGTTTCGTAAAGATCTATCCCGCAAAGTGGCCGGGTGTCGTCGAGATGGAACAGCCCGACAAGAGTATCGTGAAGCGCATCGCGCCCGTGTCGACTGATGCCGCGATCCCCGCACTCTTTTTCGAAATGTGGCTACGAGACCCTGCAAATAAAGACCAAGTTGCCGACCTCGAACCGGTGTCCGCCGACATGGTGATGGCGTCCGCATCCGGTTTGGACCCGCACATTAGTTTGCGGAATGCGGTATCCGTGTACCAACTCGATCGCGTGGCGAACAAGCGAACTTCCGCCGGTGTCGACGGCATGAAACTCCGCGAAGACATCGCCGCACTCGCACGCAGCTTGTCGTTCACGCCACTCGGCGGGTTGGTCGGCGAACCGCTGGTTAATGTGCTCGAATTAAACTTGGCACTCGACAAGCAGTTTCCGATGAACGATGAGATTAAAAAATAGTGTCTCAGCAGGGTAGGGGATCTGGCTTGGTTTCGCTCGTTGGTGGAATGGTCAAGTCCTTTGGCCATTCGCCAATCATCTGAAGATGTTGTTTCGCCCCCAGCAACCCGCGATGTTTTAGCCGTACGAACTCGATCATTGAGAACACGCGCTCGACGAGTTCGGCGTTCGTCGCCCACCACTCGGCCCATGGCGGCACACTTTCCGGGTTCGCAATCGCTTGCCGAAAGTATGCGCGACAGTTCGCAATCGCCACTTCTGGCGGTAGTTCGGTCACAATATCCGTTGGTGGCTCGTCCATTACATGCCCGTCGTTTCTTCGATTTTGCCGTTCCGCCACGCGCGGCGAACGCTCCAGCGATAGAAGAATTGTGCTGCGATTACGAGGCCCAGCGTTGTGCCCATTAACGCGAATAACAGGTCGGCGTTCGTCCAGTTGGTGAGCGGCGTAGCCGCCAGTGCGGAGCCTTCCGGTGGCTTGCCAAGGATCGCGCGGCGCATCCCTTCCATCCAGTAGGTTGTCGGTAAACAGACGCTGATTGGCTGTAGCCACGACGGAAGCACCGAGAGCGGAAACACCACGCCACTCAGGAAATACACGACGCCCGCGATGCCTTCGCTGAGGAACGCACTGCTGCGATTCATGTTCAAAACTGCCGAGGCCAGCAACATACCCGCCGCCCAGAGCATGATGAACCCGACGCTGAGATACGCGAATAGCCAGACGAAATCGAGGTTGCCCACTTGCAGGCTGTTGCGGATGCCGGGGAACGCCAGGCCGGCGAGAATCGCGATGAAACCACCCGCCGCACCTTCCATCGCTTTTGCCAGGCCGCGACCGAAGAAATACGTTTGGAATTGTGCCGGGCTGATGAACACGTACTTTAACATCCGGTAACTTTCGCGGTCGGAAATCACGACCGACGACATGCCGAACATCACCGCACCGACGAGGCCATAACAGGCATTCGATACGTAAACGTACGGCAAGAACTCGGTCGGAATCCCCGGCCGATTGACCGCCTGCACCGCCTGATTCGCCGCCATATACATGCACACGAGCATGAGCGACCCCGTCACCGGCTTCACCACCAAGTACAGCGTGAACAGCCACGGATTCGCCCAGTTACTCTCGACCTGCCAGCCGAGCCAAGTCGACCAACGCAGCGTACGAAACGGCTCGATCATTCGGAAACTCACAGTGCAGAACGGAAGCAGTAGGCACCGTGATTATAGGCAAAGCATGGGGCGACACGGCTCAGTTCGTCGAATCGAGAATCTGTTCCGCATCGAGTAATATGTACGTGTAATTGACAGCACCTGGAATTTTCGCGATGGTTGTACGTTGAACACGAAATTTGCATTGTCTGTTGGTCAGCCCGTGAATTCGCTCCACATCTTCTTCGGTCAATTCATCAGCGACAAACCCGGAAACGACCGCGCCTTCATTCTGCCTCAAGTCGAAATGACCCGTTTCACGAGTTACTCCACGAAAGACGCCAAGTATATCGACATCATCTACAATCACTTGACGATCCAGTCGTTCCGCTGCTTTCTTTATGTTTTCCGATGCGATTAACTTCGCTGGTTTGTTAGAAAATGCGAGCCTCAATTCGGCATCACATTTTGAAAGCTCGGAGAAGAAGCGTTTGAGATACGGTAAGACTCTCTGGGGAATTTTACTCAGTGTAGCGTAGTCATCCTCAGAGTCGCTTTCAGCAACTAACGTTAACGCATTTGCGACGTTCTCTAGCGATTGTGCGTGCAAGTTTGCAGTCGATGTCTCTTCAGAAAATTGAGGTGTAAATTCTAAACCGAACGAACCGCGTGGTGTACCAGTAAACAACAGCTTTGGAAGTGGTGTGCCGTTAGGTCGTCGTTGACGTCCAGCGGCCTTCGCAGTTTCTCGTTCATCGTGCAGTGCCTGCTCTACGAACATACCTTCATAATTAATTAATGCCTGCCCTGCGAGACTCGGTCGAATACCCTCAGAACCTTGCACGCCACTGCCTCGCAGAAATATCGCGGCACGGGGCAGTTCGATTAACTCTTTCGAGAACAAGTTCCCAGGCAATAGTCTGGCTTCGGCCAAGCGATTTTCAATTGTTTCCAATCGTCCAGCTAACTGCATATGCGTAAGGGAATCTTCCCCTGCTCGTTCGAGGAGTTGACGTAACTGAACGGTTTGTAGCTTCAACGACTTTAGATCGTTCATGATTGAATTCCCAAAATATTGCGGGCAGCGGCATCGTCAGTTTCATCGACCAAATCTACTGATAGCATGCCTTTCCAAATGGCATCAGCTTTTCGATGCGAAAACAACGCATACCAATATTTTGTATTTTCTAGGACTTCCAATGTCGGCGAGTCCAATGATACCACATAATGATCGACGAGGTATTTGGCTTTCGTTTGAGCGGGAATGAACAAGTCTGGTCGAGACCCCATAACGATTTAATCTTTTGCAAATCAGGTGTTTCCGCAATCGTAATCGTGTCTACGTCATTTGGGTCACGTCGCTCATGTATCTCAATGTTTTCTACAAAACTGCCACTTAACCACTGAAAACCTCGAAAATCAAGCAGATATAATTCTGCTCGCAAGTCGAGTAACCCCAGTAAAATACGTTTCCTTGCGGCACTGGTGTTGAATCGTCCACAAAGCTCAACCATTGTACAGGTGTACGGAGACAAGTCGCTCGGGTTCGTTGGGTCACCAGAATGCGGCGGCAAAACATTCAGGATACCATCGAAAGCGGGAATAGCCATACATTCCGCCAGTTGAATTATAGCACACAGAAGCTGTTGCAAACTAGTTGCATCATCAGTTTACGATGCTACGCTAAAGAGGAAAGGACGGTTGCGATGTTTGTCGTTACGCCCAAACATTAATGACAATTGCAATTATCATGAAAATCATATATGCTTAACTTTTACTGCCAGCCGCGTTTGCGGAACAGGTAGCCGGCGACGAGAATCCAGCCCGTTGCCAGGCCGAGTGCGGCGATGAGGTGGATCCAATGTTCGGACTTCACGCTATTCGATAGTGACGCATGCAAGATACGTGGGATGTGGAATTCGAGCGCCAGATATGGGATTAGCGGGATGCCGTTCGTGGAACAGATGATGAGCACGAGCGATACCGAAAGCAGATAGCACATCGCGCCCAGGAACGCGGCCCGTTGGGTTTTGGCGAGCGTGGCGACGGTCATACCGATGCCGAGAAAGCCGGCGGCGACGGCACCGAGCGAGAGCCAGAAAAACAGCGTCGAAAGCACCGAGACTTTGTAAATGCCCGCAATCGTTGCCGCGAGGCCGCAACCCATGAGCGGGTAGAACAGGAACTTCGCGGCGAGAATTTCCGCCGGCGATGCGGGCGAAAGTGCTTGTGCCAGCAGTACGCCGCGTTCGCGTTCTTCGCAGTTTAAGGTTGGTAACAAGTATACGCATGTAAAGTATAAGGAAAACACCACGAGGCCCGTGGCAATCGCCGAACGGAAGTCGAGCACCTTGCCGCCGAGGCCCTGCCGCTCGATGAATATCGTCGGGACAAATGCCGTTGACGGGGCTTTGGCACCGAGTGCGATGCGGGCGGTTTCCGCATCGCGTTCGAGTCGCCCGAACGATTCGCGGACGGCCCATAAGTCGTCGGTCTCAGCCGAAAACGCGGGAAACGGCGGTTTGCCCCCGGCAGCGGCGATCTCTTTTTCTGCGATCGCTTGGAATGCCCGTCGGGATTCGCGGAAGAACCAGTTTTCGTAAATGGCCATCGCTTCCGGTTCGCCGGGCGGGTGCCAGATGCGGACTTCGAGCGTCTTTTTGCCATTTTTCGCAACGAGCGTGAGCCGTATGCTGCCGACGCCCGGCGAGTAGTTGATCGTGCTTTCGATATTTTCGGGCCGTATCGAGCGATACTTGATGCTCGGTTTCATCTCCTTCGGCGTGTTCGCTTCGAGGTGATCCAGCAATGCGGACAAGTACGCTTTGTCTTCCTTCGGATACTCGATGTAGCAATGGTGGACGCCGCCGACGATGCCGGAACTCGTGGCATCGCCGGAGCCTTCGCCGCCGCCCATCGGGTTGAACACCGTGAGCAAAATCGTCGCCGCGATCAGAAGCAAGCCGAGCGCCAGCCCGCCGCGATTGGCGACGTGCCGATGGCACTCTTTGAGAAACAGCGCACGGAGAATGTAAAATCGCATCGGTTCCCATCGTCAATCGAACGCCAAGCCGGTCAGTTTTAGGAAGGTCGCGTGGAAGTCGAATTCGCGGGTTTTCAAGCTCGCGGTTCGCCCGGCGCGAATGACTTCTGCCAACGTCTGCCGATCCGCATCTTCGTCGAGATTGAAGACGAGCCGCTCGCCGATCGTGGTAATGACATCGACTTTCCGCTCGGTGTGCGCTTGTTTCAGATTCATCGGCGAATCGAGCGCGATGAGTTTTCCCTTGCACATGATGCCGACGCGGTCGCAGATCTTTTCGACTTCGTCCATATCGTGCGTGGTCAAAATCACGGTGGCCCCATCGGCAACGCGATCGCGCAGAATGCGGTGAACGACCTCAGCGGAGTGAATGTCGAGGTTCGCGGTCGGTTCGTCGAGGTAGAGGATTTTCGGTTCGTGAATCAGCGCCCGTGCCAGCAGCAGTTTGCGGCGCATACCGAGCGAATACCCGCGAACGGGGAGATCGCCCGCTTCGTCGAGTTCGACGAGTTTCAGGCAGTCGCGTACCCGCATTCGGGGTACGCCGTAAAGGTCGGCGAAGAATTCGAGGTTGCGTCGCCCGGTAAATTCTTCGAAGTGGTTTTCGCGATCCGGCACGTAGCCAAACACTGGCTTAATCTTCGCCCAATCGCGAACAATGTCGAATCCGGCAATAGTCACGGACCCCGCGTTCGGCTGGCGTTGCCCGATTAGCACGCGAATCGTCGTCGACTTCCCGGCCCCATTCGGCCCGAGCAATCCGAAGAGTTCGCCGCGGCAAATATCGAGCGAAAGATTATCGACGGCCGTGAACGCGCCGTAGTGCACGCGAAGCTGATTCAGCGAAATCACGGCGACATCAGCGGACATTCCCACCTCGTGAATCCATTCGTTGACGATGTTTGAGGCACCGCAAGATAGCACAGAAATGACGAGCGGGGCGAACGAGCTACACTCGTCCGCCCCGTTTTCGTTCGATCCGTCCGGTTGCTTATCCGACGAAAACTCCACCGGTGAAGCCGGGGAAGGCGTCATATGCGAATGCGGCGGATGGCGTACCGGCGACCGGAATATTCCGACCGAGATAACCCGTCACGCGGCTACCGGCCCCATCGCCGGAACCGACGACGAGGTCGGCCTTCTTGTCGCCGTCGAGATCCTTCACCGCGATGCGTACGCCGCTGCGATTGTTGACGTTATCCGCGAAGAAATCGGCATCGGTCGTGATCGCGTTGTTGAGCAAGTTGCTACCGTCGATCGCGAGGACTCGCGGCCCGCCACCAGGCCCGCCGCCAACGATGACTTCCGCGAAGCCATCGCCGTTGATGTCGCCCAACGTCAGGAACACGCCGTTCCGCAAGCTTTGTTCGAAGACGAAGAAGTCCGCGAAGATCTTGACGGGGCTGCCCTTCCCGAGTGAAACGCCATCGTAACCCGCCACGCGAGGGCCGCCACCGAATCCGGCTGCCACGACGACATCCGAAACGCCATCGCCGTTCACGTCGCCGATCGCCGCACGGGCACCGCCACGGAAGTTCGGGTCGTCGATGCCGAAGAAGTCGGCCAGTTGCCCGAAGCCCTTGCCCGAAATCAGTTTCACCCGTGGTCCACCACCTTGATCGGGTGTGACGATCAAATCGGCGGTGCCGTCGCCGTTAACATCCCCCGCCGCGACGTAAACGCCGCCGGTGAACGTGGCTTCGAATGGCTGGAACGAGAACAGTTCCGCGTTGTTCACTCCGTTGAGGATTTTCACCTGCGTCGGTACACCGGGGCCTGTGCCGATGACGATATCCGCAATACCGTCGCCGTTGAAGTCGCCAGTTGCGTTACGCACGCCGCCGGTTGTTCCGGGGAACGCCGAAGCCAGCAGGCGTTCGGATTGGTCGGCGTTGTACAGGCGTACGACTTGTGGCCCACCCGCATCGCTCGTCACGGCAAATTGTTGCGTCCCAATCAGTCGGACGGGTGCCGCCGGCGGTGGGGGTGGCGGCGGTGGAAGTGGTGGTGGCGGTGGGGGAAGCGTCGAGCCATCGGGAACCGTCACCACGAAAGTATCGGTTGCAGTGCCACCGGCAGCATCGGTGACCAGTAACGTAATTGTCGCCGTACCGAATTTACCCGTCGCGGTGGAGACTGCGATGTTACGATTCGAACCGGTGCCGCCGAGCGTGAGCGTCGGTGTGAGCGTGGGGTTCGACGATGTCGCCGTCACGACGAGGTTGGTGGCCGCCGTTTCCGTATCGAGTACGAGGAACGGAATCGCTGAGGTCGATTGACCCGCTTGAATCGTCAGGTTATTGACGTCCGAAATACTCGGCGGGATGTTCGCTCCCGGTGGCGGGGGTGGCGGCGGGGGTGGTGGCGGTACGGGGTTCACCGTCACATCGAACGTGTCTGTCGCGGTCAAAGTCCCATCGCTGACGACGACCGTGATCGTTGCCGTACCGACTAGCCCGGCAGCGGTATTGACCGTTATCGTGCGATTCGAACCGGAGCCGCCGAACGTGAATATTGGCGTTAGCGCGCTGTTTGTGGACGAGGCCGTTACGGTCAGCGAACTCGCACCCGTTTCAAAATCGGTGATGAAGAACGGTAACGCCATAGTGGGCGAGCCACTAATGGCCGTCGTGTTGAGCACATCCGAAATTTGTGGGGCCGTGTTCGGTGGTGGTGGCGGTGGTGGTGGCGGTGGTACGGCGACGTTCGTGAGATTGAAGATGCCGGGCGTGCCACTGATGAGTGCCGCACTAATGGCCACGGTGCCGCCGAGATTGTTCGCGGTGGGGATCACCGTTTGCGCCGTACCGTCGGCGAGCGTAACCACCGTTACGGGGTTGGCAGCAGCGAATGAAACCGATGCTCCCGCTGCGGGTGCGGTAAACGTCACATTGCTGCCCGCACCAATCGGGTTGCCGAACGAGTCCGTCACTTGCACGCGAAGTGGGGCCGTGTAAAGTTTGTTGACAATCGCGAACTGGCCATTTCCACTAAGAATCGACACGACGGATGCGACGCCGGGCGTATTGTTCAGCGAGAACGCGACCGTACCGAGCGTCGCATTCGAGGCTTGAATCTGGAAAGCCCCCGTCTTGCTGTTCGCAGTGATGGGCAGCGAAATACTTCCGACAGCATCGGTCACAAACGTTTGCGAAGTCACGCCGCCCGCGAAGGTGGCCGACGCGCCCGAAGAGGGTGCGGTGAACAGGAACGGTACACCTGCGACTGGGTTACCGAGGTTCGTTAAGGACAGTACGATCGGATTCGCATAGGCCGCACCGACTACGGCGGATTGGTTGTTACCAGCACTCACTGAAGGCGTACCGACGAGAGCGCCTGACCCACCGAAATTCGTGTTTTGCAAGTTAATGAACGCAGAACCGGCACCACTCGGCACCGAAACGATGACTTTGTAACTGCCTGGTTGATCGTTCGCAACGGCCGAAATCGTCGACGTACCCGCGGCTTTTGTCACAACAACGGCAGAGGTTCCGCCACCGTTAAGACCTGCGCTGGCCGTCGGGTTGGGCGTGTTCGGTGCCTGGAACGTGACGGCGGCTCCGCTGACCGCGTTGCCGTTCGGGTCGGTGACAAATACTCGCAGCGTCGTGCCGAAAGGCAGGGATACCCCCGCCGCTTGGCCGTTCCCCTGCAAGATCGACAGCGCGTTACCCGCTTGTACTTCGAAGGCACCGATGTCGGCCTTGGAACCGACCACACGGGCCAAGCCGCGTTGATCGGTCGTGATACCCGTCGAGGGATTCGTACTACCGTTGTTGATGACAGGGCTGAACGATAGCGGTGCAAGTGTCGGAGTCGAACCGCCGTTGAGTTGGGCAGTGCTGCTCAGAATCGGGTTGATCGGCGCAGTCTTCGTACCGCCGAAATCGGAGGCCACCGCCGTGAAGTTCGTGAGAGGAACCACGCCGAAAAAGTTAAAGCCCTTCGAAACCGTCGCTCCACCAGAAACACTAAAGTCCGAGACGTCGCTGATCGCAGAGGTATTCGTGTTTTGCGCGACGATCGAGTGTGTGATACTTAGCGTTTTTGCTTGAATACCGCCAGCGCTGGCGATTCCGAACGTCGATTGGTTGAGCGTCACGGTCGAGTGCTGCACGATCACATCGGTACCGGCAATACCACCGCCGGCACCGGACTTGTTATTCGTGACGGTCGAGCTAATCACTTCGACTTTGGAGCCTTGGACACCACCGCCGGAGCTCACTGTGAACTGACCGTCGTTCCCCGCGATGTAACTATCGACGACGCGAATGTTACCGTTGCCCGAACTGACGCCACCCGTACCGCCACTCGTTGCGACGTTATTGGTGATCGTGGATCGCGTGAATGTCGCTTCGGATCCGTTGAACGCCCCCGAGGATCCGAGACCCATGCCAATGTTCGAATCGAGGACCGTGTCGTTGAATTCGAAGGTGCCGGTGAACGTCCCGACGCCACCCGTACCGCCGACTGCTTTGTTTTTGCTGATGTTGCTCGAGTTAAACTGCAAGAACGCCGCGTTAGTGTTTGCGACGGCACCGCCATCGACTTGAGCCACGTTACTGGTGAATTTGGTGTTCGTGAAGATCCCATTCGAGATCGCGCCCGACGTGCCATTAAAGCGAACGGCACCGCCGCTACCATCCGCTGTATTCGCATTGAACACGCCATTGTTGACGGTTAACGCGCCGCCTCCCGAGACGTAAATCGCACCGCCATCTTGCGCCGCCCCCGACCCTTTCGCCGAACCGCCGAGAAAGGTCAAGTCGTTGATCGTCAATGCGATGCTAGTCGGACTACCGCTCAGTTCCAAGAAACGAAAATCCGTCGCACCTGCGGCTCGCGACAATGTTGCGGCATTACCATTTATGGTGATTGTATTTTTACCCGTCCCATCGATCGTAATCAACGGGAGTGCGTTGGTGCCATTCCCCGACGTGTTGTTCGGCCCGGCGAACGAATATGTCCCACCGGGGAATAGGTTGATCGTGTCCGATTGGCTATTCGAAGCCGCTTTATTGAAAAGCCCGATCAACTGCGCGTTGGCACCGGAACTGTCGGCTGCGGGGTCGATCGTCGCCGTGAAGATCGCCGGGGTCGTCCGGTCTTCGAGCGACTCGAAGCCGATACGTGGGAACGCGGGGCGGTCGAGCCGTTTCACGGCAACGCGACCCATACGACTGGAGAACAAACGGCGGAAGGACATAATGACACCTCGCGAAAGGAGTACGGGGCGCGCTGACACGGATGGGTTTCGATGATTATCCGCAGCATAAACGCGGTTGCAAGGCAACTTCGGTAGTCTGGATGAAGTATGCGCGCGCCCGAGACGCACGTCTTGAACTCAATCGCTACAGCAGGAAATTTTCGTCGCCAGTTGTAACGGTTCCATCGTTTCGACGGATTGGATGACCGCGTAGATTGCGCAAACTTTACCGATGCGGGAAAAGACAAAATAGCCGAGGCGATCTTCGCGCAACACCCATACGATTTCCCGAAGTCAATAAGTTTTAGACGATTTGACGTAAGTCGGAATTCGTGTGTTGCTCAAAGTGGCTCAGAAATGTCGCAAAATGACATGAAAATGTCGCATGTTGACATAGAAAAGGCGCGTCCGGTCGATTTTTGATCGCATTTGGTCGCGAAAAGGTCGGTACTTGAGACGAGTTCCAGCCTCATGGCGTTCGTCATAACCCACTATTGCAGTTGATGATACGGCAAAATCGTCAGGAACAAATCAGGTATTTGCGATCAAAAAAGTGGCTTATTGAGACGAAAAAACACGAAAAACACGGTTTTGAAACTTTCGCAATTCAGACTTACGTCGATTATGAGCGACGAAAATGACCCTCGACTTGACCGCAACCCGCTATTTCGTCTAGTTACTATCGATGATTCCCAATCGGGTCGAGTCTTGCGATGCGGTGCGTCCGAAATTGTTTCGGCGCGTCGATCTGCTGCGCAGTGCGGTGCCAACCCCATTGCGGACGTTCCCGGTGGCGTTGGCCATCATCGCCGCGAGCGTGTTGCTGAACTTCATTTACCTCTTTTGGTTCTGCCCACTCGATCTTTCCCCAGACGAAGCCCATTACTGGGATTGGTCGCGCCGCCTCGACTGGAGCTACTACAGCAAAGGCCCGCTCATCGCCTGGATTATCCGTGCCAGTTGCGAACTGTGCGGTGGATACGACCAGACCCTGGCGGTGCGACTGCCCGCGATTGGCTTTCATGGCCTGCTTTTGCTGGCACTTTACCGCCTGGCCCAACGAACGCTGCAATCGGAACGCCTCGCCCTCAGCGTGTTGGCACTTTCGCTGACTTTGCCGCCATTGTCGGTCGGCGCGGTGCTGATGACGATCGATTCGCCGTACCTGTGTGCATGGGCGTGGGCATCGGTGTGCGTGCATCGCGCCATCTTCGATGGCAGTCGTGCGGCATGGCGCTGGGCGGGGGTTATTCTCGCGGTTGGCATTTTGGCGAAGTACACGATGGTGATCTTCCCCGTTTGCGTGGGGCTGTATCTGATCGCGGATCGTCGAAAACGCCTGTTTGCCAGTGGTTTCGCTTCAATGTGCGGCATCGGCTTGCTCGGCTTCGTGCCGATCGTCATCTGGAACTGGCTCAACGACGGCATCGGCGTGCGGCACGTGTTCACGCAGGCGGGGCTAGCAACGGGGCCGAAGATCGGCTTCAAACCGTTCGGCCCGCTCGATTACCTTGCCGGGCAGTTCGGCTTCCTCATCGGCTACTGGTTTTGCGCCCTGGCTGCGGCGGCGTGGATGTTTCGCCCGTGGCGTTCGCGAAACCCGCAGTACGAGTACCTCTGGTGGCTCTCGGTTCCGGTCGTGCTGGTGCTGATTCCCATTAGTTTCCGCGTGACGGTGCAACCGAACTGGCCAGCATCGGCACACCTTAGCGGATTCCTGCTCGCGGTGGCCTGGGTAACGCAACAACTGGATTCGCGCCGTTTGCGCTATCGCCGATTCGTGCGGATTTGCCTGGCGTTTGCCATATTCCTCGGCATCGCGATTTCGCTGCTCGTGCGTTTCCCGATGGGTGCCGTCACGTATTTCGCCAAAATTGCCGGTGAACCGAGCGAATTCCGGGCGGCCCCCGTGCGAAACCTCGACCCGACGGCGCGACTGCGTGGCTGGCGGTATCTCGCATCGCAAGTGGATAGCATGCGCGAACGAGTGGTGGCGGAAGATGGGCAAGAGCCAGAAATTGCGGCGATGATCTGGACCGTTCCCGGTGAGTTGGCCCATTATTGCAAGGGAAACCCTCAAGTTTACTCGTTCGGCTCCGCGCTCGATGATCGTCGTAGCCAGTACGATATTTGGCGGCCCAATCCCGTTGCCGATGCGCAAGTTTATCGCGGGCGCACATTCCTGTACGTTGGCGAGAAGATGCCGGAGATGGATGCCATCTTCGAAACGATCGAATCGCCAAACCGCGTGGTCTATCGGGAAAACGGAGTGATCGTTGGCGAGTGGACAGTCTGGGTCGGTCGTGGTTATCGCGGGTTCCCCGCAACGACCGCGAAACCGAAGTACTGACCCTCGCCTTCCGGATCGGCTCCAGTTGCTCAAACGACCGAGACGCGGCCAAGGATGGCAAAGGTTTCGAAAGCGGAACTTCACACGAAGAGGTGTTTTGTGGACACGTGGAAAGTGACTTGCGATACCTGCGAGCACATGTGGACGCTGGCAGGGAATTGGTCCGAATATATGCGATCCGAGATGGAATCGCGCCCTTGCCCCTGCTGTGCTTCCTACACATTATCCAGCCCGGAACCCAAGGTCTATTCCGGCCGCGCCCGACGCCTGTTCCACTCTCCCGTATGCGTCCCCGCTGGCACTCGCACCGCGTAATACCGGGCGGCGACATCCTCCCGCAAAACGTCAGGTCGCTTCAAAGAACACGGCTTCACGTAGTTCACCGAAAAGTTTCGCCAAGTCGCCCGCCTGATAATGTGCGTTCAACCCGCTCGGGCTGGGGAGCACCCATATCTTTGTGCTTCCGATTTCGATGGGCTGCAAACCGAGCGTGGCCTTCGGCTGATGGAACGCGACACGGTACGCGCCGATACTTAACACGGCCAGAAACCGTGGTTGAAAGTGTCGCACTTTCGCTTGCAAACGCAGTCGGCCGGATTTTAACTCGGCTGCGGAGAGTTCCGCCATGCCTGCGGTGGCGCGTTCGTGAACGTTCGTGAGGCCGTAACCGAGTTCGAGAAAATCGCTGTCTTCGTAAGGCGAATAGAGTCGATCTGTGAATCCACCCGCGAAAATGGCTGGCCAGAATCGGTTGCCGGGCCTCCCGAAGTGATGGCCGATCGCGGCCGAATATAACCCCGGATTCGTGCCACAAAACAACACCTGCAAACCCGGTCGGATGAGATCGGGCACCTTGGTATTCGCGGCCGCAAGCACCGCGGCGCGGTTCGGTTTCTCGCTCATCGGTGCGATCCTCTTTGGCGGTATCCCCTCCGTTAGTTTACGCGACCGTATGCGTTTGTCGTTCCGGTTCGATAGATATAACTTCACGGTTACCACACCTCTTGGATGAACGATGGACCCGATTATTGGCATCGACCTCGGCACGACGAACTCGGCCGTCGCGTATTTGTCCGCGCAAGAACCCGAGATCATCTTGAACGCGCTCGGCGGACGGTTGACGCCGTCGATCGTCGGTATCGACGAAGCGGGCACCGTCCTCGTTGGGGCCGCCGCACGCGAACTGCAAGTCGTTCGGCCCGACCGTTGCGTCTCGCTTTTCAAACGTTGGATGGGGTCGGATCGCACTGTCACGCTCGGCGGGCGAACGCTGACGCCGGAAGAACTTTCCGGCTTCGTGTTGCGTTCGTTGAAAGCCGATGCCGAAGCATTTTTCCAGAAGCCGATCACCCGCGCCGTCGTCACCGTGCCTGCGTACTTCAACGACCAACAGCGAAAAGCGACCATCGCGGCAGGGCGAATTGCCGGGCTGACCGTCGAGCGCATCCTCAACGAACCGACCGCTGCCGCGATCGCGTACGGCTTTCAGGGTGCGGACGAAAACAAGATCGTACTGGTGTTCGATCTCGGTGGCGGTACCTTCGATGTCTCGATCGTCGAGCAGTTCGATGGCACGCTCGAAGTGCGTTCGTCGGCGGGGGAAACCTCGCTCGGCGGCGAGGATTTTACGCGAACGATGGCCGCACGGGTTTTGGAATCGGTCGGGTTGCCGTTCGAGCGTGCCGAAGCGACGTTGCCTCTCGTCGTGTCGCGCGTGCTTCAGCAATGCGAACGCGCGAAGTGCCAATTGTCTCGCGAAAATACCGCCACGATTCGCGTACCCGATGGGACCGGCGACCTCGTGAACGGTAAGGAAGTGATCGTTACCCGCGAGCAACTGGAGAAGTGGGTTGCGCCGATTCTCGCACGAATCGAACAGCCAATTCGCCGCGTACTGGCCGATGCGCGGCTGACCCGCGAGAAGATCGACGAAGTGATTCTCGTCGGCGGCGCGACGCGAATGCCACTGGTGGTGCAGCGGGTTCGCGACTTGTTTGGCCGCGAACCGCGCGGCCGGCTGAACCCCGATGAAGTCGTCGCGCTCGGTGCCGCCGTGCAAGCGGGCCTCGTCGAGCGCAACGCCGCCGTCAACGATCTCGTCGTCACCGATGTCTCGCCATTCACGCTCGGCATCGCCATCAGCAAGGAGTTTCAGTCCGAAACCAAAGATGGCTACTTCGACCCCGTAATCGACCGCAACACCGTCATTCCCGTTAGCCGCATGAAGCGTTACACCACCATGCAGCCCAACCAAACGATGATCTTGGTCAAAGTCTATCAAGGCGAAAGTCGGCGGGTCGAAGAGAACCTATTACTCGGCGAATTCGAAGTGAAGGGAATCCCTGCCGGGCCGCGCGGGCAAGAAGTCGATGTCCGCTTCACTTACGATTTGAACGGCATTCTGGAAGTGGAAGCGACCATTGTAGCGACGAAAAAAATGATCTCGCACGTGATCGCCCGCCATGCGAAAGGCTTGAGCGAAGCGAGCATCCGCAAGGCGGTGCGCGACATGGAAAAGCTGAAAGCCCACCCGCGCGACGAAACGCGGAATCACTACATCCTGACGCGGGCGGACCGGCTTTACAAGGAACTATCCGCCGAACACCGGCGATTTCTGGGTAGCCTGATCGACGGATTTGAAGCCGCACTGGAATCGCGCGAACCGGAGACAATCGAACGGTATCGCGAGGGGCTTGAAGACTTCATCGCCGAGTTCGATTCCAGTAACGACGACCCGACGGGGAACTCGGATGAATGAGCCGTCCCAGAATCTCGCCGCCACCGCGTTGGGCGTACCTTTCGATGCCGACCCCGATGCCGTACGCGCCGCGGTCCTGAAAAAGCTAGCGGGCGTTCAGTACGTTCCGCCCGAGGAATGGCTCGCCGCCGTGAATCTGCTCAACGGCGTGTCGGTGCCACTTACGCCCGAAGCGATGATGGTATTGGCCGAATATGAAAAAGCCGACGTCGACAAATTCCTATTGGAATATTGGGTACTGCCACCCGCCGAAAGGCAACAACGTTGGACCGCACTCGATAAACGCTGCCACGATGCGGACAATCGAGACACATTATTTCGGTTGAAAGACGGATTGAAAGTCAACGTGAAGTTCCACAGCAATCTCACCATGCAGACGATGGCCGAGTTCATACGCGAAATTTATTTGCTACCGTTACGATCCCGCGCGATCCGCCGCATGGAGTGGTGCGTCGATCAGCCCCGCGAAACGATTTCGAACGCGAAAGCCGACCCGTTTCCGCAAGTCGACCCAGAGACGAGTGTCGCCAGTGTCATCACTGTGGCACAGCCATCAATAGCCAACCAGTTTCAGCGAGTCGATCCAGAAATGGCGTCGCTGGAGCCAACGCTCATTAAGTATTTGCAAAGCCCAAAAACCGCACCGACGGAGGTGGAATCGCTCAGTCCGAAATCTCTCGAATTGCTCGTCGCAAAGAAAGAGTCGGTTATGCAGATGGAGCAACCGCGCCCCGTCGCCGAACCGTCTTGGTACATGAGGAAACTGAGTCTCTATTTCTGGCCGTGGATCGCGATCTTTGTGGTGTCAATATTGAGTCGTGCCTGTTCGGGCACAAACAACAGTAGTTCGAGGGCGGTACCAAGCCATCCAGATTTTGTAAGGCAAAAAGTAAATCGCGATATGGATGGCTATCGTCGCGATCTCGAACGACTCACACCGCAGCAATTTACCGATCTGTTGCGGCATGTACCTAACTCCGGCAAGCCACCACCACTGTATTATTTGTCGTGGACTTTACTTGGCAAACCACTCGTACAGCCTAAGCCTTCCGCGATGAGACCGTGACCTGATGCCGCACGAATTGCCGGATAACATTCGCGATTGGCCCGACGACCCCTTCGCACTTCTCGGGGTCGAACGCGGTGCGGACGACCTCACGGTTCGTCGCGCTTACACGCAACTCATACGCCGGTTCAAACCCGAGCATCACCCGGACGAGTTCAGTAAAATTCGTGCGGCTTACGAGGCGTGCCAGCAACAAGCGTCGTGGTTTCGGCACGATGGGGACGACGAACCCGACGAGCCGCAGGTGGTCGATGTGCCGTTGCCGAAATGGGCAACGCCCGCAGTTGTTGTGGCGGAGAATGTCGCGAATTCACTCTGGAACAAGGCGATTCGTGGCGATCTGGCCGAAGCCTACAACGGCCTCGTCGTCGAGGCGATCACCAACGCCGATGTTTCGCTTCGCCTGTACTGGCTGCTGACGATCGACCCGAAACTCGACCCGAACCGCACGCGGCACGATTGGTTGTGGAATGCACTGTCGTACGCACCGCTGCAAGAGTCTGCGTGTGAACTGTACAAGCGGGAGTTGCAAACCGATCTGAAGGCCGCGCTCGATGAGCCATACACTGAGATATTCACGATCTCGATCGACGTGCCAAGACTCATCGAACTCGCGAGGTATCGAATCGCCGCCGCCGCACGTTTGGGCCGTTATTCACTGATTGAATTCAACATGAAACAGTTGAAGGCCGTATTAGGAATCGACAACGATTCTGCATGGGCTTCATTGATCGTTACTGTGCTCGAAATCGAGTGGCCGGTGAAGAATCAAATGAACTTCTTGAAGGAATTCTGTACAGAGGAATTGCGGTCGCTCAAGCATCTCGAATTACACAACAGTCATCTTTTCGATCGCGTCGATGAAACCGAGTATTGGCGAACCGAGGCCGCCGTGTTTCAAGGCGCGGGAATGTCGGACTTCATACGGCTCATCGGGATGATCCGGGCGAACCCCGATCTCGTCAGTCGTGCGGAAATCATCGAGGTTCTCGCACCGATTGCCGAAGAACCATTTGCGTATCTCGACCGATTCGATCGCGCGAAAGAGTTGAGCAAAAACATAGTGCTTCTTGCCGCGACGATACTCGGGCGATACTACCGCGACGATGGTGATCTGTTTCGTCCCGACATTCTGCGCGGTTACATCCGCCAAGTCTACAAAAGCATAGAGTTGCGACTCAACGATCTTCGTCTAACAATCCTCCGCGATCTCATTCGCGATCGGATTCACCCCGCAGAACTCGCGGCCGCCTGTTCCTCCGACAAAAAACCGCGAATACGAGATTTCAGCGAGTTTCTGCAGCAAGACACTAGCCTGCACATCGTCTGGCTCGCGTCGTGCATTTGCCCGGCAAGCCGTGTAACCCGCTAGCCAGATGCGTTTTATAGTAGAAATCCCTACACAATAGTTACATATTATGTATATGAAAACAGTATTCATCTTAGAGACAATGCACATCGCCGACCACCCAGGAAGTTACGCGACAGTCTCCTGAAGTCGCCTCTTGCTTTCCATCCTTTTCGGGTTGGCCCCGAATGGAGTAACGGGTGGAGTGACAGTGAGTCAAAATTTGTCTTGATGGAATCTGGAATTAGCCGCGACGCGGAGTCTTCGTAGCGGAGCGCGTGCGCTTCACCCCGGTTCAATGTTCTGGGGATGGGTGAAGTCTACGCGCTCCGCTACGCAAAGCCTACGCGTCGCGGCTAATTGAACCCATAACGGGATGAACCAAAAACACCGTCAAGCGTGACTTCGCATCACTTGGGGGTTACCTCCAAGTGATGCGAAGTTGGTCTTTTCATCAAATTTTCGCGAGAATCTTATTCCCATTTCTGTCACGGCTAAGCTGCCGATTTGCATCGCGTTGAGCGTTGTCTTTATCCCGAAGGGATTATAGCCATTAGACCCAGGTCGCGCTTCGCGCACCTAGGGTACGAGCGAAATAACAACCGACCCCGAAAGGGGTCGCAGCGGCAACATCGCATCGTTCGCAAGGATATCTGCGATCGAATCGGCCTCTTGTATTGCATTCCGGACGCCTGAGAGGGCCGCTACGACCCCGTTCGGGGTCGGGGCAATTTGCGGTGTTCCCTGGGTGCGCGGAAGCCGCGACCCAGGGCTAATCGCTGAAATCCCGTTGGGATAAAACCCAAAACCGGGATGAACCAAAAACACCGTCAACCGCCACTTCGCATCGCTTGGGGCTTACCCTGGAAGAATCGGGAGAGTGACTTCCCCCGCTGCCCTAACCCGATTTAATTGACATTTGTTCACCTGACGGTATTCTGTAGATGTTGCGTGGATTTCTGCCGGGAGGTACGTTATGTCTGCAATCACAATCGAGTACGATTTCGAGAAAGCGGCGGGGCTGGTGGCGCGCGGCAACGATCTCGAATTGGCGGCGGCAAAAACGAAGATTCCACTCAAGAATCTCAAAGAATATACGCGAGATTATGCCATTGAATGGAATCGCACGATCAAGCACGAACGCGGTCTGATGCTCGGCCAGGCGGGTGCCGAAGCGCTGACAATACTACGCAATCTCATTCGCAATGGCGAAGAAAAGTCGCAAGTGGCATCCGCCACGATCCTCATGAAGTTTTGGATGACGATGCTACGGCACGACAAGGGTGACAAAGGCAGTAATGCGTTTGAAGTTCTCGGAGGCGAATATTACCACAAAATACTCTCTATTGAGGAAGCCGAAGAGAAACTCGCAGCCGAACAAGAGGCAGAATTAGCAGCGAAAAATACCCCGACACCGGAAATTGCAATCCTCGTTTCGGAATCAACGATCGAAACACCGTCAGTCTTGCCGGAACCCGTTGAAACCGAAGTCGAGGATCGCACGAAACCGACTTCGGGAACTGAAATTGCAGTCGCAGCGCCGAGCGTTCCCGAAAAGCCGGTTCGCCTCGATGAGGCGGAAATATGCCCGTATTTGAATCAAAACAGCAGCGGTTTGTTGGCTGACGAGCGTTACGAATCGAGGCCCCTGTCTCACGACAGGGGCGGTGGCCAGCACTGGTAGCGCTTCGCGCCGGTTTTGAGTGGGCGTGTGGCGAGAATTAGGGACGTTCGGTCGTATAAAAACGAAAAACTCCACCAACCCAGATTTGCATCTGTGCTGGTGGAGCCGGAACCGAAAAGAGGCCAAGTTTTGTAGTTATTGCAAAGATCGGTAATTTTGTCAACGCGGAAGTTCGCATTTCTTCTCAAGTTCCACTCGGAAACAAAAACGCTTTCGCGAAACGATTCGGTAATTGGATGGGTAATAGAATAGCAACGGATCGCAACATCACGGAGATCGACACATGCGACGTATCGGATACTGTTTACTGGCAATGGTTTGCGCGATCTCGCCGCTCTCGGCCGCAGATGCCGTCGCTCCGGTGGGTACGCGAGTGGTCGATTTCACTCTTTCGGAACCGCTGACCTCGAAGCCGTGGTCCCTCGTCGAAAATACGCGCGATGTGAAGGCCACGGTCATCATCTTCAGCAGCACGACCTGCCCCGTGGCGAGTGCGTACACGACGCGAATCATCGACATGGCGAAACGCTACTCGCCCGATGCCGTAGTGTTCGTTGGCATCAATAGCCATAGTGCCGACGAACCCGCAGATGTTGCGAAGGCCGCAAAGGAGTGGAAATTGCCATTCCCCGTGTTGAAGGACGACCGTACGACTATTGCGGACAAGCTCAGCGTCGAGCGCGTACCGACCGCGATCGTCCTCGATGCCACACGCACGGTCCGCTACTTTGGGCGAATCGACGATCAATTTAGCCCCGGTGTACATAAGGCGAAACAAAGTACCCGCGAGTTGGCGAACGCGATTGAAGCGGTGCTGGAAGGCCAAGATGTGAAGATCTCGCACACCGCCGTGATGGGTTGTAAACTCACGCGGCCGAGAGCCGAAAAGCCGAGCGATACCGCGACTTACACGTATACGAAGCACGTTTCGCGGATCATTCAGGCGAAATGCCAGGAATGCCATCGCCCCGGCGAAGCGGCCCCGTTCAGCCTGATGACGTACAAGCAGACGATCGGCTGGGCGGACATGATGCGTGAAGTGGTGGCCGACGACGTGATGCCACCGTGGCACGCCGACGCCCCACGTGGCCATTTCAAGAACGACCGCCGCTTGAGCGACGCAGAAAAGAAGACGCTCCTCGGCTGGATCGACAACGGTTGCCCCGAAGGCGATGCCAAAGATGCCGCCGCAGAACCAAACTACATCGATGGCTGGCGGTTAGGCCGCGAACCCGATGCGGTGTTGAAGATGCTGAAGCCGATCACGATCCCCGCAAACGCGATGTTTGGCCTCGGCTTCCCGTACCAATACGTGATGGTCGGCGATGTCTTCGAGGAAGAGAAATGGGTGCAAGCGATCGAAGTACGGCCCAGTTACCGTGCGGTCGTACACCACATCCTTTGCTTCATCATCCCGCCGGGCGGAACAATTTTCGATGTCGCCGGCGGGCAATTCGGCACGCACTTGCTCGGTGCGTTCGTCCCCGGCGATCAGCCAATTATTAACCCCGACGGTTACGCACGCCGCATCGCGAAGGGGAGCCGCCTGGTGTTCGAAGTGCATTACACGCCCAACGGCCG
>JAYSYI010000567.1:0-3245 GCA_043727665.1 Limnoglobus sp.
TTGAAGATCATCAACAAGCAGATACCCGCAGAGATCATACACGAAGACGATCTCTGTATGGCATTCCACGATGCTAATCCCCAAGCGCCGGTACACATCCTCATCATCCCGAAGAAGGTGATTCGCACGCATGCGGACATTGCCCCCGAGGATGCCGCACTGCTGGGGCATCTGCACATTGTGGCGGTGATGTTGGCGAAACAACTCGGTTTACTAGCGGGTTACCGCCTTGTGATCAACTGCGATGAACTCGCCGGGCAGACGGTACCGCACTTACACATGCACCTGCTCGGTGGGCGAAATTTCGCATGGCCACCGGGGTGAGCCAGTTTATTCGGTCTCGGCGGCTTCATCGGAAATCGCGACATCGGACTTCATGATTTCGCGCAGCAGAATTGTCGCGTAACTACCGGATGGCAGTATGAAGCCAAGGTTCAATCCGTCGTCGTCCCACGTGGCAGTCAGTTCGTCGAGGTAGATGAGATTGTGGCGGCGCGTGCCCAAAAGCAGTTTGCCAGGGCGGTCGAAATGTTCGGGTGTCAGCCCGTTATCCGTGAATACGTTTGCCTCGCGCGCGGCCACAACGTCTTTTGAAGCGAAGGTCTTTTTGCCGAACATCGGCCCGCCCGTTACGATCTCCCGTTTGTCGAATCGCGCCTGTTCCGTTGCCACGTCCTCGGCGTTGAACATCCCGCCGAACGGCCACTTCATCATCACATCGCCTTGCAGCACGGTGTGCAAAAGTCCATCGGTGAGGCGTCGCGAAAGGCACTCGTTGAACAACAACGACTGGGCCGCCGACAGGTACAGTTTCCGTTGAAACGGCCCTGCATTCACCCGTTCGCCGTTGAGCATCGCGAAGCCGCGTTCGGCGGTTTCGCCGTCGTGGCCGAACCGCTGCGGTCCGTAGAAATTCGGCAAACCTTTCTCGCGGATTCGTGCCACGATCGTCGGCACCGCGTCGGCATAGGTGCGGTCGGCCTCGCGGATCCGGATCGTGAAGCGGTTGCCGCGCAGGTGGCCCGGCTTAAGTTTGTTCGTGTGCCGCGTGACGTTCAACACGCGAATGCCATCGGTGTCGATACGGCCAATCTTCGCTTCGATCTCGGCAGGTAACGACACCCATTGCCGCGTGACGGCGTGGCGATCCTTTAGCCCTGCCGTACCGACGGCATCGAAGCCCAACCCGAGGCAGCGGGCGATGTGACGCAACATAAACTCCGCCCCGACGCCGCGCTTCTCGATCCACAAATAAAGGAAGTCGCCCTCGCCACAGGCTTCGTATGCAGGGATTTCCTCGACGATGAAATCATCGGGCTGGACTTTCATTCGCCCGCCAACCCCAGGACAATCGGGTGTCAGTAGCGGTGGCGTCATGGCAGGGTGAAGCATCGAAACCTCGGCAAACAGGCTGAAACGTATCCAGCAGGATTACGACTTTCCCAACGAAATGCAGTGAAGCGTAGCCTGAATTGTAAATTTCCCGCGCTGCGCCTTGCGACCGCACGCTTCGGCTGTTACCTTCAAAAATATGAGTGAATTCCGACAAATCGTGTGGCAGACCATCATGTCGATTCCGAACCGTTGGATTGCGTGCATCGTCTTTAGCGGTTGCGCAAACTTTGCCGCCGCCGCAGACAGCCTGGCGGATGCGATGCAGAAGGCGGACGCGCGACGCGCACAAGTTCTCGTTGAACTACTTGGCTCGCCCGAATATCGCGTGCGGGAACAAGCGGGGCGCGATCTGTCTGCACTCGGTGCGCGTGCCCTCCCGACGATGAAACGCGCGTTCGCCGAAACCGACGAACCCGAGATCGAACGCCGCCTCGAAGTACTCGTCAAGAAAATCGAATACGACCGGTTAATCAAGCCGACCCAGATAACGTATCAAGCCAAAAATGCGACGGTCACACAGTTAATCGAAATGATCGTCAAGCAGTCCGGATATCGACTTTCGAGCACTATTCCTGCGGAAGCAGCGAAGATCAAAATGTCGGTCGACTGGAAAGAGACGCCGTTCTGGGAAGCACTCGATGCGGCCTGCGAAATGGCGGGCATTATCGCCACTCCCGATGAAAACGAAGACGGCATATCCGGCCTTTCTCTGTACGCAAACGAAACGTATAACCCATACACCGCGTACAGCGGTCCGTTTCGATGTGTGGCCACAAACATCAGTATGAACCGGAACATGCAACTTTCGGGCTTACCGCGTCGTGGATTAGCGCCGCGGCAATCGGAGTATCTCAACTTCAACTTTCAGTTAATGTCCGAACCGAAGAACCCGATGCTTGGCTTTCATCCGCCGGTCATCACGAAGGCGGTCGATGACAGTGGCCACGACATTGCCATTTCTACAAGCGACGAACATCGCAGTTATTACACGCCGAACATGTATCGTTCGCACAATCAGTACGTCGGTATAAACCTCAGTACGCCGAGTCGGAATGCGAATTCAATCAAAGAACTGCGCGGGAAAATGACGGTGATGCTGTTGTCTGATACGCGACCAGAAATCACCGTAGATAAGATATTAACGGTGAAAAAGAAGACGTTCGTGAGCCGTACGACGGAACTATTCATCGAGAACGTCAGCGATAGCGAGGGGGCAGTGACGATTACATTAACCGCGAAGCAGTTGCACGCGAACCCCGAAGATTATTCGTGGGCGAACACGGTCTATCAGCGGCTGGAAGTGCATGATGCGAAAGGAGACAAGTTCACACCAACGAGCACAAACAACCAGAATCAGGCAACCGGCGCGATTTCGATGACGGTTATATTCACTCCACCCGAAGGCAAGAAAGCGGGCAAGCCCAGTACGCTCGTGTTGGTCGAGTGGATCGCCGTGCAAAAGGAAATCGAGTTCGCGTTCAAGGACATCCCGCTACCGTAACAAAAATGCCTCGCGACGATCGTCGCGTGGCTTTCGGGGTTCTACTTTCTGCGTTTGTACACGATCGTGAATGCGGGATCTTTTCCGTCGCCCATGTACATACTGAAGTTCACGGTATTGTCGTCTTTCCACTCGGTTGTAGACTTGCGCTTTTGCGCTTTGCCATCCATGCCAGGGCCTTCGCCAGCCATCGTCAAGGTTTTTTTTTCCTTGTCGAACGTCCCTTCGAGATTCATTGGGCTGGCTGACATACTGTCGACCCAGACGCCGACGTATTTCTTCTTGCTGGCGTCGTACGAATCGAGTCCCTTGCCCGTAAACTTAGCACCCGAGACCTCACCTTCGAAAG
>JAYSYI010000568.1:0-9853 GCA_043727665.1 Limnoglobus sp.
GCACCCTGCCTCGCGAATCGAAGTTTAGCCGCGCCGCGTAGGCTTTGCGTAGCGAAGCGCGGGGCGTGAACTCTTACAACCATCGCGCGACATCCGACACATCGAGCCCGCGCTTCGCTCCGAGGACTACGCGGCGCAACGAATTACGACAAGAATTAGCGTTTGCGTTTGCCGGTTGGTGTCGAGTTGTCACCCAGAAAGAAATCTTTCCAGTCGGCGAACTGATCGACGGTATTTTCGAGGTCGTACTCGCCGCTCACGAGTTCGCCGATAAAGCCCTGTATGCGTTTGCCACCGGCCGGTTTCGCATGGTGCGTTGCGACTTCGCTCGCGAAATTGAGCAGGTCGTAAACGCGACAGGCCGAGGGCAACGTGCGTTGCCGTTTGGCGCTGAGCGCGTCCATGTTGGCCAAGCCGTAAATGCTCGTTAAGTCGCCGGCCATCTTGCTGAAGGCGTGCATCATCGGCGAGCCATCCATTAGCGATGCACCGTCCGCGCCTTGGATTTTCGGTGCCACTAACCGGCCGGGGACTTCCTTCGCGTTCACCATTCCTACGAGCAATCGGCCGAACCGCGTGACTTCGTTGACCGACGCCCACGACCGCGTCGACGACTCGAAGCGTTGGCGGAGTGCCATGAAACCTTCTTCGTTGTTGAAGCCTTCGAGTGCGCGAACGAGGCCGAACGTCGCGTTCGCGCCGCCTCGCCCGAGATTGATTTCGCTGCGGAACGCGGGCGTCATGGCCACGGCCCCATTGCTGCAAACCTGACGCAGCATTGCGAGATAAATCGATGGCTTCCCAAAACCATCGATCGGCGTTTCGATCACGTATTGCGCCTCAAAACCATCGCCGGAAATCGTGAACGGGGTCGCATGGCGCGGCGTATGGCAACTCCGCACGACGCCTTCGTGATACAGCGTTTCCTTCGCACGGTGGCGGTTCAGCAAGTTTTCGAGTTCATCGTGCGGAATGACCGCCGTCTTCGGGTTCGACACCGCCATCAAGCGGGTGGAATTCGTCTCGGTATTGCGTTCGAGGCACCAACGAATTTTGTCGTCGGGCGCTTTCGTGCTAATGCGCTGGAAGACCTCTGCATGCGAAAAGTAGCGAAAGATATTCGCGGTGAAGCCGAACCGCACTTGCAGGCTGTGCCAGAAACGGCGACTCGTTTTCACGGGTTGACCGTGCATAAGCAAGTCATCGGTGTGGTTCGCGGCGCTCGGTTTATCGGTGTTATCGTGGCCAATCGGAACCTGCAAGTCGCGCAGTTGGCAGATGCCGTAGTCGAATGTCGTCGTCATGATCGTCTCTCCTGACAGGGTGATGAAAACGGGTAAGGGGATTCAAAAACGGTGGTTTTGGGCAGCTGGTAGCCGCAGGTCTTTATCTGTCTCCCATGGTGATACATTGGGCAGGGGCTGCACCTATTGTCACCGTGCCTCTTGCGTCGCGTCTCGAGGACTCGCCACGACGGGTTTTCAAGAGTATTTGCCCCCGTCCCATGGTTCCACCATGGGCTGAGTGAGCGACACCTTCCGTGTCGGGGTTCTGCTCTTCGGTCCTGAAGGGACCGCTCACGTAGCCCATGGTGATACCATGGGCAGGGGCTGCACCCATTGTCACCGTGCCTCTTGCGTCGCGTCTCGAGGACTCGCCACGACGGGTTTTCAAGAGTATTTGCCCCCGCGTATGCTAAAGACATGCGGCTACCAGAGAGAGAAGGAAGAAGGACGCACCTGTTAATCCTGGACCGCTACGCTCCAGTGTTGCGTTGGCGTGGTTTGGCGTTTCTTCAGATACTCCGGCAAGTCCACGGGCGTTCGCGCGAGTGCCCGCATGGTGGCCTGTGCGACTTGCTGGATTCGCGGGTTGATTTGCAGCGTTCGCCATTCCGTGTCGGCCCAGACGTATTGCAGCGTTGGGGCGGCAGTTCGCACAAATGGCCAGCGCGTCTTCTGGCATTGCACGATGTTTTTCAGCGGCACATCGGCGTGCTTTCGTAAAACTCGACCGCACATTTGCACCGTGATCGACTTCGCGCTCGGGCGGCAAAACACGGTCTGCAAACTCGGGCAATCGAAGCCCTCCGCGAGCACGATGCAGTTCACAAGGCAATCGACTTCACCGCGTTCGAACTTGTCGAGTTGGGCTTCGCGGTCGCCGCTCGCGCTGATGATTTCCACACGCACTCCCGCCGCAATGAGTCGATTCGCGGCGCGTTTGCATTGGGGAATTGTGTGAAAATAGAAGACCGTTTTGCCCCAGCGTGCGCGATCCTGGATGTAGCAATCCGCCACCGATTCGGGCGAGTAATCCGGGATGGTAAAGTGCCGATACTGACTGAGGTAGCCGTCTTCAATGAGCGTGCGAATGCCCGCATCGCGGATGCTCGTATCGAAGCAGAGCTTCACTTTGTCCGCGCGAAACGGCGTGGCGGACAACCCGAGAATGTAACGCGGGCGGATGACATTGTGCAGGTGAGCCATGCTGCCCGCCGCATCGTGTTGGGCTTCATCGACGACGAGCAGATCGAGGTTCGCAGGCGGGTTTTTGTCGAACATCGAAATGAATTCGGCCTGCAACGGAATGCCCCGTTCGGCCACTTCCGCTTTCGCTTGCGCGAGCAAAAATCGACGCATCGCCACCCAACCGACTTTCAGCCCGAGTTCCCGTTGCAGCGCGGCCGCAATCAGCAACCCCATCACCGTTTTGCCGCTACCCGTGGGGCTTTCCACGAGAATCGAACGCAGCTGTTTTTTCGTAAACAGCTCCACCGCCTTCTCGACGATCCGCGCCTGATACGGCCGCGGTTCGATCGTCGTACCGCGAAGCAATTCATCGAGAGCAAACATGAACAAACCCTCCTGGCTCACCGAACGATTCGGTTAGGAGAGAGAGTTATTGCAAAAATTCGTTCGCGCAGCGATGTCCGTAGCGAATCAATTTGTGGTCACTTTGACTCAGACCCACACGAATATTCGCATTCAATAAAATTATGACGATTTGACGTAAGTCAGAATTGACTACACGCACGGAATGACATCAAAAAGGCGCGCCGTGACATCAAAAAGGCGTGCCGTGACATCAGAATGTCGCCTGATGACATCAAAAAGGCGCATCCGGTCGATTTTAGGGCGCTAGTTGCGGCGAGTGTCAGTTCGATGCAGCTTGTCGTAAACCACGACAGCAACTCAGGATCAGGCAGAACTGCCGGAACCGATCAGCGATTTGCGATCAAAAAGTGGCATTTTGAGACCGAAAAACACTCCAAAAACCGGTTTGAGAGCCTCCGCAATTCGGACTTACGTCGACCGAAAGCGAACGGTTTGCTAAAATTGGTTCTTGGCAATCGCGAAATGGGGTGTTTGGAAAATATGTCACGAATCCGTCAATTGTCGGCCAATGTCATCGCGAAGATCGCGGCGGGGGAAGTCGTCGAACGGCCCGCGAGCGTCGTGAAAGAGCTGCTCGAAAACTCGATCGATGCCGGAGCCACGCGGATCGATATCGAACTCGATCAGGGCGGCACGGAACTGATTCGCGTCGTCGATAACGGGCGTGGCATCGTAGCCGAAGATCTCGCACTCGCGCTGACGTCTCATGCGACGAGCAAGCTCACCGACGCGGAGGATCTGTTTCGCATTGGCACAATGGGCTTTCGCGGCGAGGCACTCGCTTCGATCGGCAGCATCGCCAAGGTAACGCTGCAATCGCGGGCCACCGATGCCGAATGCGGTTCGGAAATCCGCTGCGATGGTGGCGAACTCTCCGAAGTACGACCGTGGGGCGGTGCCACTGGCACGCGGATCGAAGTGCGGCACCTGTTCTACAACATCCCCGTTCGCAAGAAGTTTCTCAAAAGCATCGCCACCGAACTCGGCCAAGTCTCGGAAACCGTCACGCGGATCGCGCTTTCGCACCCGACGCTGCATATCGTCTTGCGGCACAATGGGAAATCGGTCTACGAAGTGCCCGCATCGGCGAATCTCCGCGACCGCATCGGCCTGTTCTACGGCGGCGAAATCCGCAACGCGGTGTACGAAATCGACTCCGGCCCCGGCCCGCTGCGATTGACAGGCTTTATCGCCGATCCTGTCTGCGACCGGGGCAACGCGAAGTTGCAATACTTGTTCGTGAACGGGCGATGGTTCCGCGACCGCAGCCTGGCGTACGCACTGCAAGACGCTTACCGCGGGTTGCTGATGACGGGCCGCCACGCCATTGGCTTCCTGTTCCTGACGGTGCCGCCCGACACCGTGGATGTCAACGTTCACCCGACCAAATCCGAAGTCCGCTTCCGCGAAAACTCGCTGATATTTTCGCTGATTCGCGCAACGGTGAAGACGCGATTGTTGAAGGTAAACCTCGTTCCGAAACTCAAAGTGCCCAATGGACCCGAAGCCGATGCCCCGATGTCGCCGCGTCGGGAACTGGCCGATTCGACCGTTGCGCCGTGGGAAGACATGTCGCTCGGCGACCGGTTCGCAAACCCGATTGCCAACCCGTTTGTACCAGTAACCGTCCCGCGAACGGCAAACATCCCGTTTGCCACTGAGCGGATTCACGTCGTTGCGCCGGAAGTGCATTTCCCCGCGCCGGAACCGATTTCAGAAGCATTGCCCCCGCAGCCTTTCCTGGTGCCGCCGCCCGGCACCGCGTTGCAGGTTCACGATGCGTATCTCGTGCTCGAAACCGCAGACGGCATGCTCGTTATCGACCAGCACGCGCTACACGAGCGAATCCTGTACGAGCAACTGCGACGGCGAATTCGCGATGGCAAACTCGAAGTGCAGCGATTGCTAATCCCGGAACCGATCGATCTCCCCGCCGATCAAGCCGCGATGGTGTTGGAAGCGAAAGACGAACTGGAACGCCTGGGTTTGGAGATATCGGACTTCGGCGGCAACACGATCTTGTTATCGAGCTACCCCACGCTACTTTCCCGGAAACCGCCACACGTGATCTTGCAAAGTGCGATCGATTACCTGATCTCGAAGGAGCGTATGCCCGCCAAGGAAGCGTTGCTCGATCACCTGTTAGCAACAATGGCGTGCAAAGCCGCCGTGAAGGCAGGCGACAAACTGACGCAAGAAGAGATCGCGTACCTGTTGCACCTACGCGACATGGCCGAGGATTCGCACCACTGCCCGCACGGCCGGCCTACGTCGCTATCGTTCAGCCGCAGCGAACTCGATCGGCAATTTCGGCGAATATGAGCACTCATAATTGATGTACGTCAAAATTGCGCATTCCGCGGGAATAAAACGTCGGTCGCGAAGACTCTTACGAGATCGGAATTGTTCGCTCGACACGAAAACGAGAGGACTTCTGTTATTTCCCATCGATGCAAAAGAGATGCTTTTCACTGCGGATGAAGATTTGCGCATCGGAGAACGCCGCTGAGGAATAACAGCGTTCGCCGATAGGATTTTTCGCCAGGAGTTCGAATTTCGGCGAGGCGTTTAGCACGACGGTAGTACCCTCTTCGTCGATCAGATAGATGCGCCCTTCGGCAGCGACAGCGGAACCGCTGTAGTGCTTGCCGAGGCGTTCCTTCCAGACGGGCTTACCGGATTTGGCTTCCCAACACGAACCGATTCCCTCATCGGTTACCAGATAAAAGTGGCCGTCGTGTGCAACGGGCGATGGCACGTAGCCGCCTTCTTTTTCCTTCGACCACGCAATATGCGTTTTCGTCACGTTGCCGGTGCCGTCGGGTTTGATCGCCATCACCCAGTGTGCGGGGAAGCCTGCCGTCAGGAAGAACAAACCCTCGTGCATGACCATACTCGAAACGAACTGTTCAGTGGGGCCATCAATGTTCCAGATGAGCGTGCCGGTGTCGGGGTCGTAACTGGCGACCGACTTCGAACCAGTCATAACGAGTTGCTTTTTCCCAGCGGCTTCGAAGACGATTGGCGGGCAGTACGACCGCGTTTTGTTCGGCCGATTCGTGCGCCATACTTCCTTGCCGGTGTGTTTATTGAAGGCAACGACGAACGCGAGTGCGTCCTGATCGCAATTGACGATCACGAGATTTTCGTGCAGCATCGGCGGGCTACAGAAGCCATGTTTCGAGTGAAATTCACCCGGCGAACGCTCCCACAGTTTGTTCCCCGCGAAGTCGTAACAATAGACGCGAGCGTTGGGCGTATCGAAGAACGTCACATAGACGCGTTCGCCATCGGCCGCCGCCGTGGAACTGGCATAGCTGTTGAGATTGTGCTTGGATTCGAGCGGTGCCGTCACCACGACCCGTTCCCAAATCATGTGGCCATCGCTGCGGTCGAGGCAATACAGCACGCGCGTTTTATCGGCTTGCACGCACCCCGTGACGAAGACTTTTCCCCTCGAAACGATCGGCGACGAATGCCCCGTTCCCACGATCGGCGTCTTCCATTTCGTGTTCTCGGTCACGGTCCACTTCAGCGGATAGCCAGTACCTTCCGCGCGGCCATCACCCGTTGGCCCACGCCAACCGGCCCAATCCCCTGCCATGGCCACTGGCACAGTTATCCACGAGACGACAAACAACAAAGCAAACCGTTGCAACATGTCGAACGACTCCGAAAGCACGCGGATACCGGCAGGTGACAGTATTGGAACACACGAAGTGGGCGAACGGTACGAAAAACCGCGTGATTTTGCGATGACGCAATCATTTTAATTGACAATACGCTCACAAAACAAGAAGATCACGCAAACGATCGGTGCTAAAAGAGGTTGTCGCTCATGGCAGATCGACTGGTGACGATTGCAACGTACTGGAACCTCATTGAAGCGAATCTCGCGAAGAGCCGACTTCAGGAAGCGGGGCTACGGGTGACGCTTGCCGACGATGAAATGGTCGGGACGTTATGGCACCTGAGTAACGCCATCAGTGGTGTGAAGATTCAAGTGTTGGAGCGCGACGCCGAGGCTGCACTGGCCGCGTTGGAACTGCACGATGACGAGTATGAGGAACCGGATTTCGAAGAGACGGGCGAACCCGAACTGCCATCGGAGGAAGAGGAAATCGCCGAGATAGTGGAGACAGCGCAGGAACCGGGAGTCGAACTCAACGACAGGCAGAAAAATGCCGCACTCGCATATCGGTGCGCGATGTTTGGCCTCGTTCTTTTCCCGTTGCAATTTTATTCGTCTTGGCTGTTGCTGAAAGTCTACCTCTCCGACGACCCACTCGGAATCGAAGCCCGTGGGAAGGCCACCATCGCAGTCCTCATCAACCTTCCCGGTATGCTGTTTTTCCTTCTCCTGTTCAAAATGATGGTGGCACGCCCCGATTGAAAAAGCGGCGGCCCCGCCGGAACCGCGATCGAGTTTGCGGGTTCAGTCATTTATGGTGTAAGATTCTTTGCAGCTACTCACTCACAACGGAGTTTCTCCCATGTCTATGCGTCGCATTATGAAAGTTCTGTCGATTGGTCTGTTTGCACTCGGAGCGTTTGCCATCGTCGGGGCTGACGGGGTCGATGCGGCAAATAAACAGGAAGATGCCAAGAAGTTTCATGAACAACTGAAGACTACTAAGGACGTGAAGAAGAAGATCGAAGCGCTCGAAGAACTCGGCAAACTCAGCACGATCATGGCGTCGTACAGCGAAGCGGCGATCCCAGACATCGCCAAAGCACTTGAAGACAAAGACGCCGGGGTTCGAAAAGCGGCTGCAATTTCCTATGGCAAAAGCAGCGCAGATCCGAAAGACGCCGTACCCGCGCTGACGAAGTTGCTCAAAGAAGACAAATCCGAGGACGTGAAAATCGGTGCCGCACAAGGTCTGGCCGCAATGGGATCGAATGCGAAAGACGCACTTGGCGACCTTCACGATCTGCAAAAGAGCGAAGACAAGAAGAGCAAACTGGGCCGCGCCGCCGGCGAAGCTGTAAAAGCGATTGCCGGCAAAAAGAAGTGAGCCAAACGCGAGACAGTTCACAAAACCCGGAGCGTTGCTCCGGGTTTTTGCATTCTGATACTGTCTGTTACAGAATGCCACCGTGAATCCGCTCGGGAGTCAAGTGGCTCGGCTGATCGTTGAACCAGAAGCGTCGCCAGAACTCGCCGATTTGCCGTTGGTCTTCGGATTGGTTAATCAACTGGTTCATCCGTACGTTCGGATCACTTGCGTACTGGTTCATCAGGCAACCCGTGTTCCCACCGACCATGAGAACTAACGCCGCCATCAGAATGAATTTGCGGACCATGCCCCGCCCCTCCGTGCTGGGAACGCCGCTTTTGCGGCTGGATTACCGTGCCGTGAATCGCATTATCATGATTATCGGCACGATCGTCACGCGACTTGAACACAACTCGCTCGGAAAACAATTGCGATATCGCCCAGTTTCGTTTCGAGATACGCTTATGTCATTTGAACAACAGTGTGTCAACTATGGACGTGAAGTCGTCGAATAAAGCAAATACTCTACGATTTGGCGAAATCCAGTTGTCACTTATGCGCTTTCCGATGTCCACCTCCCATACGCGGGCAGTGGTATTTGCGATTACGAGAGAAAACCAGAAAGTATGTCGGTTTCGATAGGCTGGCTATGATTACTCATTTCCCCGTCGCCCGCTTCCCCGGCTTCGCCGTCAGCGGGATCAGTTTCATCGTGTGGCTCGCTTGGTCGTCGGCGACGCCGATGCCGCGGGTGCCTTCACCGAAGACGGCTTTCCTCAGCAGCGAATGCAAGGCTGAACCACGACCGCGCGTCGTCGGTTGCGTTTGCTGATAGCGCTCGAGCGATGGCTGCGCCAGTCCGGAGAAGTCGGTCGGTTGCCCCTCGGCTTCCACCGCGATCACCAGGAGGTGCTCTAAGCCTGTTGTCGCGGCACTCGCCGTGAAACTTTGCTCGATCTTCTCGCCGGCCTTCAGACGGTTGAACTCGTTGTTTTTTGGGAACAAGCAATCGATGCCGTAGTCGCTGTCGATGTACAGTACCGTCACGTCGAGCGGCGCGCGCCCCATATTCGTGAATGTCACGCGAAGTTTCTCCTTGTCGAAGACCGCCGCATCGGGGCTGGGCCACTTCATCGGCTTGCCATCGATCTGGAATTTCAGTTCGATTTTCGGAGCGCTCTCGCCGGCGCTCGCATCTTCGCGGCCAGCGATTTCCACGAGGTTCCGTGCCCGCGCGATGTTTTCGAGCGATCCCTTCAACCATTCCGCGAACTTGGCGTTGATCGCCTTCGGTCCGAACGCGGCACTGGACCCGCCCGCCGCCGTGTTGACGACCGCCCCCGTTGCCGGAACCAGAATCGCTTTGCCGCCCGATGTGATTCGAACCAGCCAGTCGGCCCGCTTCGTATCGGGCTGGAATTCCAAGATCGAATTTTCGCCGCACATGCCTTGGATCATCGCTGTCAACTTCTCGGCGACCGGCTTGCCGATGGCCGTACCAGCCACATCGAGCGGATCGACGGCGACTCGTAATTTCATCGCGCCGAAATCGATCGCCACGACCTTGCACACGCCGCCGTTGGGCAAGTCCGTCGGCTTCGGCTGGCCCGCGTGTTCGCATGGCTCCACGATGCACTCGCCCGGCCGGACACTCACGACACGAACGTGGCCCACACACTTTTCACCCAAGCCTGACGGGGGTGAAACGGCGAAAACACTTTCCGGCGTAATTCCTGATAGTGAACCGACGTTTACTTTTAATATTTCACCGATACGAGCGAGTGTATAACTCGAACGTCCCGGCCAAATTTTGTCGCCAAGAAACTCGCGGTCGCGGTCGCCACCTTCGATCACTGGCGTCGGGAACGTGCGGCCCCATGCCGAGTATTGTTGAAACACCCGCTGCGAAAGTTCGCGATACGTCAACGGCTTCGCCGATGTCTCGACGCCCTGTGT
>JAYSYI010000569.1:0-3241 GCA_043727665.1 Limnoglobus sp.
GTTGTGGCTGCCCATGACATCGGACTGACGGCCCTTCTTGAACTGCTTGCCGAGCAGGTCGCGAAGTTCCGCACGTTGTACGTGGTCGAGGTCGTTGATGCCGTCGAGTTTGCGAACGAATTCGGGGAAGTTGTTCGTCGTCAGTTCCATTGGCGCGAAACGGGCACCGAGAAAACCGGAATCGCCGGGGGCAAAACTACGGCCTTCGGTCTGCGTGTAGAACGTCACGTAGTCGGGGACTTTGCTATCGGCACGCCCCATCTCGCGGGCCACGACCGCACCGAGGTCGGGAAACTTGAGGCTCGCTTCGTCCTTGCGGCCGCGCATCATCAGTTTCGCACCGCTGCCGTGATCGCCGTTGCGAGTGTTGAGGCCACGAATCAGGCAGGTGTTCTTCATCCGCTTCGCCATCTCGGGCATCAGTTCGGAGATGTGAATGCCGGGAACATCGGTCGAAATCGCACGGAACGGCCCCCCCGTGCTGGCACCCGGCTTCGGATCCCACGTTTCGAGTTGGCTGGCACCACCGGCGAGCCAGAACAAGATCACTCGCTTTTGTTTCTTCTTTAACTCAGAGGCAATCGCTGGCGAAGACAGCACATTGACGCCGGACATATCCGCGCACGCCATCGTACCGAGTGCCGCCGATGTGGCGAGGAACTTGCGACGGTCGGGAGCCGCATGGTCGTAGAGATTGTTCATGGTTCGTGCGTCTCGGTTTAGTGGTTGAAGCGGAATTCGGGGCAAGTGGCGAGCGCCCACAACACCTGCCGTTGGGCCTCGGGCGCACGGTCGGTTCGCGATGTCAAGTAACCCGTCAGCGTGCGAATTTCGTCGTCGGTGGCCGGTCGGCCGAGTGCCGTGTGTATGAACAGCTTCACCGTTTCGGCGGGTGTCTTTTCCAGTTTCGCACAGCCGAGCAGACTGCCACCGCCATCGGTGAGAAGTTCTTTCATCACTCGCTCACCGTTGCTGAAGAAGAGCGCTTCAGAGACGCCGATCTGGAAAGTGTCCGTCGGTTGCGCGATCATCGCGGCGATGCCCCTCCCCGCCGATTCCGCTTGTTCGATCCGTTGCTCGAACTCTTGCGGTTTCAGCGCGTCGTAGGTTTTCGGATCGGTCGTGGCAATTTTCAACGATGTGCCAAGTTGCTGAGGCGTCAGTGGCCGCAATCGTGCAACGGCGAACGTGCGAACATCGGGATGCGTTTCGCTGGGGTATTGGCTGCTTCGCGAATACGCTTTGCTGATCGCGATGCCACGAATGAGCCGCTGCAAATCGTACTTGTGTGCGGCCATATCGCGGGTCAGCCATTCGAGCAATTCGGGGTGCGTCGGCGGATTTTCCGAGTGCATCTGATCGAGTGGCATCACCATCCCGAGGCCGAACAACCGGTGCCACAGTCGGTTAACGATCGACTTCGCGAAGAACTCGGATTCTTTCGGTTGCAACGCCGTCTGCACGAGTTTCGCTCGCGCACTGAACGCGGGTACGCCAGGGGCCAACTTCGCGGATTTCGCTTTCTCGGTCGCGTCCTTCTCGCGTTTTTGTTCGTCCTTGTTCGGCTCGCGGAGAGTATCCGTCTCGACAATTGCCCCCGTTAGAAACATCAACTTCGCGGCGCGTTCGGGCCCTTTTGTCGGCTTGAACTTCACCACGCCCGAATCGCGTTCGGCAATGAATCCACTCGCATCGTAAGTGCGTGTCAGGAACGATTTCATGCCGAAGAAATGGTCCTGCGTCCAGTCTTTCACCAGCGGGTGATCGTGACATTGCGCACAACTCACGTTCACGCCGAAGAACGACACGCTGACTTCATTCGTTAACTTGTCGGCATCGATAAGGCGCGGGCGAAGGAACTCGGTCGAACCTTTCATCGCTTCGTCTGGGAGCATCATTTCGCGGAACATGCGATCCCACGAACGGTTCTCTTTCATCGCTACAAACAGGTAATCGCGGAGGCTGCCGTTCTTGCCTCCCGAACCGGGCCGTTCGCTCAGCATCACATCGAACAGGATCGCCTGGTAACGAGCAAATGCGGGCGATGCAATCAGACTATCGACGATCTTCGTTCGTTTATCCGCATCTTTCGACGCGAGGTACGCATCGCTTTCGCCGACCGTGGGAATGCGGCCAACCAAATCGAGCATGAGGCGACGCACGATCGTCAGGTCGTCGGCTTGTGGCGCAGGTGTTACGTTTTCTTCGAGGAACTTCGCATCGACGAGCATGTCGATCACTTGCGGGATCGGCAGATTGCTTGGCGGTAGCTCGGCCGCCTGCGAACGAAGCGACAACAATAGTACGAAGGCGGGTGTGATAAAACGGAGGGTCATCATCGGCGATGCTCCAACCGAGGCAAGTGATCCGAAGCAGACGCCGTTCGCGGCGAGCAGGCAGGTTAAATTGATAGTAACAACCTTAGTGCGTAAAGCTAGCCAAATTTCTGCTTCGCCGAATTTCATTTGGCCACGACGAATGGATTTCGTCACCATTGTTGCGATTGCGGGTCGTGTCGTAAGCCTGGAATATAGGTTTTGCGTCGCGTCTCGCAGACTCACCACGACTTCCTCGCTAGCGCTTCGGGCTAACAATATCGATCGTTCGTTATTTCAGCAGGCCGCGATCGCGGAGGTAGTTCAGCACGAGTTTCTCGAATGGTACGCGATTGCTGGTGTACAGATACGACATGCCGCGGCGGTTGCAGAACCCCGCGAGGCCCGCTCGAAATGCAGCAAGCGTGCGTTGATAGCGTTCCAAAAGTGGGGCGCTGATTGTCACTTCGGCCACATCGGCATCTTCGGCGTCGGTGAGTTTCAAATCGCCGGTGAACGTTGGGTGGATCTCTTCCTCGGCCAGAATCTGAATCGCGTAAACATCGTAACCTCTGGCATTTAAGTAGCGGAAGCCTTCCTCGTAGCCGCCTTTGTCCATGAAGTCGCTCAGCACGACAACGACGCCACGGCTGGAGTGGCGCAAGCTGAACGCCTTCATCGACTTCGAGAAATCCGAAGAGCCGCCAGCAGGGATTTCGTCGATGAATTTTATCAATCGCCACAAGCTCGGCCGTCCGCGAAACTGCGGCGAGCGGGCGGAAGTCGTTCCGCCGAAAGACTCTACGGCCACGCGATCGAGGTTCGCCAAGCCCACGAAGCCGAGTGCCGCAGCGACTTGTTTCGCGTAGCGTAACTTCGTCGGCGCGCCGTAGTTCATCGACTCGCTGACGTCGATGAGCAAGTGA
>JAYSYI010000570.1:0-3234 GCA_043727665.1 Limnoglobus sp.
TGGTCGTGGCGGGGAGCAAGTCGCCCGCAATCTGTTCGCGAATGAAGCGATCGAATGGCACATCGGAATTGAACGACTCGATGACGTAGTCGCGGTATCGCCATGCTTCCTTCATAACGAGGCCGCGTAGCGTGAACGATTCGCCGAAGCGTGCAACATCGAGCCAATGTCGCCCCCATCGTTCGCCGAACTCCGGCGACGCGAGCAACCGGTCGACGACCGCTTCGTACGTCTTCGGCGAACGATCCGCAACGAACGCATCGATTTCCAAAATTGTCGGAGGCAACCCGATAAGATCGAAATAAATGCGACGAATGAGCACTTCGCGATCCGCATCGGCTGCCGGTGCCCGGCTCTTCGCTTCGAGTGCTGACAGAATGAATTTATCTAGCGGATCGAGCGGCCAATTCGTGTCTACGACGCTCGGTTCGGGCGGCATCGTGGGTTGCCGGTATGCCCATAGTTTGCGGCCGTCTTCGACACTCATGCCCATCGTTTTGCGCATGGCCGTGCGGGTTCGTGGGTCTGGTGCGCCCATCTCGACCCACTTCTCGAAGTCGGCAATGACCACGTCGGGCAGTTTGCCTTTCGGGGGCATTTTGAGGTCGGTGTCGTGCTTCAAACTTTGAATCAGTCGGCTGAGTTTCGGCTTCCCCACTACGATTGTCACCCCACTGTCACCGCCCGCAAGAACGCCTTCGCGGTTATCGAGCAGCAACCCACCTTTGAGCTTGTTCGCTTTCTCCGCATCCGCCGAATGGCACTTCTGGCAATGATCGATCAGCACCGTTCGAATCTTTTTCTCGAAGAATTCGACGGCTTGCGGGTCGAGCGGTTTGGCAGTGTCCGCGGCACGAAGATCCAGAAACGAAAGAAAACCGAATGTGACGACACAAATTGACAGAACTCGGGCCATCGTGAAGTACCTGAACACATCGGGGGAGAGGAACCGATAGCGTCAGTATGACACTTCGTACGCTGAATGCACCAGAAATATTCCTCCTGCAAGCGTTTGGCGCAAGAATCATACTTGCGAACGATGCCATTTCTCCATCAGGGCATCCCATATCGAGGTAAAACCGAGCAGCTGTGCCCAACTCGCCACCGCGATCCGGTCCACACGATCACCACTCACTCGCAAGATACTCATGATGTCGCGGAGATGCTTTTCGGATCCGCCTTCAGAGAAATACCACAATTTCCCGACAATCACGTCTTCAGGTGAAGCCGTTTCCAGCATTATCCCAGGTAAGATTTCGATTGATTGGCGACGTGAGAGTTGCCCAATGCCCCATGCATTTGAAGGCGAAAACATAAAATCGATCTTGTTCCCTGATGCAGGGTGTAGGATATTAAACGGGAAACGCTTCTTTATGGAATCGACCACTGTCGATTCACTCAAATAGAATTCCGGCTCGGGAAACGATGCACAAAACCTTGTGACTCGGTCGAGAGTGAGTTCGAAAACGATGTCGATATCTTGAGTGAATCGCGGTTCGCCGTGTATTGCGGAACCGTACGAGCCGACAATCATATAAGTGATATTTAGCTGTTTCAGTGCGTTCACCGTGTGTCGCAATACGTCAGTTTGATCCACGATTCATCCTCCGGGCGACTTCCTCTTCAATCTGTGATTCTGTCCAATCGGGATGTCGCCACCGTGCACCACCGCGAACGAGCAATCGAGCGGTACGATATGCAGACCCAACGATCTCAAGCCGTTGTGAAGGTGACATCGCACGATACATCGCAGCCGTTGATTCATCGATGCATTCAATTCGGTCGGCTAATTTTGGTAATGAATGTTGCATACTTTTATTCTATCGATTGTCCTCTTCGGATACTCAAAAGGAAAAAATCGGGATTCATTTGACCCGCCACGGCAAACACTTTACCCTCTGTTGACCTGCCCGCTTCGATGGAGATTCGCATGTTTACTCGCCGCCAGATGATTTCCACGACGACGACGCTCGCCGTTTGCAATCTCAGCAATGCCAACGACGCGGTCAAAAAGAACGTGTTTGCAACGACCGAAGTCTCGAAGGATTCTCGTCTCGGTGCGGTGCGAACGCTCTACAGCTACCATTCATTCCGTGTGCCGAAGACGTTGGCAGAATGGGAAGCGCGTAGCCGGTTACTCCGCGAACAACTACTGGTGGCGATGGGGCTGTGGCCGTTGCCACCACGTACTCCACTTAACGCGGTCATTCACGGCAAGATCGAGCGTACAGGTTACACCGTTGAGAAGGTCTACTTCGCCAGCCAACCGGGCCATTACGTGAGCGGGAATTTGTATCGGCCTGCGACGCCACTGGCTGCGGGGGAGAAACGCCCTGCGGTGCTGACGCCGCATGGGCACAACACTAACGGGCGATTTTGCGAGACCGCTGATGCGAGCATTCCCCAACTGTTGAAGACGAAAGCCGAATCGACGCCAGAAGCGGCGAAGTATCACCTGCAAGCCAAATGTGCGATGCTCGTGCGGCTCGGGTTCGTCGTCTTCCATTACGACATGGTCGGCAACGCGGACAGTTTGGCCATCCCACACTCGGAAGGCTTCAAGGACGTTAAAGCGGAGCTTTGGTCGCAAAACGCGATGGGGCTGCAAACGTGGAACAGTTTCCGGGCGTACGACTTTCTCGAAAGCCTGCCCGATGTCGATCCGAAGAAGATCGGCGTCACGGGGCAATCCGGCGGCGGCACGCAGACGTTTATACTTTGCGCCCTCGACTCTCGGCCTGCCGTGGCGTTCCCGGCCGTGATGGTATCGACGACGATGCAGGGCGGCTGCGTCTGCGAGAATTGCTCTTTGTTGCGAACGGACACGAACAATGTCGAAATCGCTGCACTGTTCGCACCGAAACCGATGGCGCTATCGTGTGCCGATGATTGGACGATGCAATTTCTGAAAGACGGTTACGGCCTGCCCGAGTTGAAGAAGCTATACGGCCTGTATGGCAAGGAAGAAAACGTCGCTGCGAAACTTTGGCCCGAATACCCGCACAACTACAACCAACCCGCCCGCGAGTTCATGTACTCGTGGTTCGTGAAGCACCTGATGGGCCGAACGGAAGAGGTAAAAGAGACCCCGTTCGTTCCGATTCTGCCGAAGGATCTGTCCGTCTACGATGCGAACCACCCACGACCGCAAGACGAAATGAACGCAACGGCGTTACGCAAACGTTGGACGACCGAAGCCACGGCAAATGCGAAACTTAGGTCGCGCGAAGTCGT
>JAYSYI010000571.1:0-9812 GCA_043727665.1 Limnoglobus sp.
ATCGTGATGTATTTAGCAACCTACTCTTTGATTCCAAAACGGTGACGCCGCATCGATTTTAAGATGGCTTCGCGCTGAGACTTCGCCTCTGCCACAGTGATTAATTTCTCATTCTCCCAACTCTTCACACTTCTCAAGCTCCATCTAATCCACCAGTCGCTGTTGCATACCCATACCATCGGTAACACAGGTATTAAAGCACAATACATCGCAAACATCGGGGCATCTACTACACCTAAAGATCGGGCGAATAAAAAGGCAACGCCGGCGGATGTTCCAGATGCGGAGACGTACATACTCCCGGTGGAGAAGGATTTTAACTCGCGCAGAACAGTGGCGATTGTCACGATGGCCACACGAGGCGACCGACTGTTGCGGTCGCGACGAAAACGCCTGCCATCACGCAGAGCATGACCGGCTGCCCGAATGAAGCTGTCACGATTCCCGAAAAAATTGCAAACACGAGAGCGACGGGAGTAACGTCATTCCATAACGCTCGCCTGCGAGCCAAGTCCAAGTACGGGGACAATTCCACATGCGGGGTTGTAGGCATCGTGGTAATCCGTTTGATATACAGTGAGCCTTCTCGCCACAGACGCAATCTCTCGGCCACGCTGACCTCGGCGGCGCGGCTTTCCGTACCACATGGTACTTCGTAACTCTGGGATGCCAGCGTCCAACTGGGCTCAGTATGAATGTCTTTGCTTACTGCAGCAATTGTTGCCATTAGTTGGTTACCTCGCCTATGACTTCTCTGGTCTTTTGCGTGATGCATTTTTCAAATAGGTCGGTCTTTTGAGCAGCCAATTCACCGAAAGCGTCCCAGATGTTCTCTCCTAAGGGAATCTCTTCGGTTCGATATATATCTATATCGAACAATACCGACGTATGCTCCTGCTTATCGGGTGTCGGGGGAACGATCGTTTGTACGATATCGACCATCGACTTTGGGTCGACCAGTGGTATTGTGATTTGAAAGAAAAAAGAATTCATGATCTGAGGCAGTGTATTAGGTATGTAAGTGTAAATGTTGAAATAGTCACTCATTTCCATAGATTTAAATGGGAAGTCAATTCTGTTGATGTAACGTAGCGCTATGCGGGCGTAGTTCTTCTTAGACTTGACTGCCTTACAGTAAACGTTCCAGAGCTTGTTTGCCTCTGCGCTAAATTCAGGCCAAGATGTATACGGTGCTAGTAAGCTGAATGTGAATCCATCACGTTTAGCTTGAAATATCCTCTTTTCGTCGGCACTCGTCCAAGAAAAACCAATTGGCTCGGAAGTGGTGGTAGCTGATGATTTCGGCCCAAATTCAATGCGGCCAGTCGAGAAGTGCAACTCCTTCTTGGTGGGGTAGTCCAGTCTGATTCTGTTGCCGCACTTTGCAAGCGAATCTAGGGAGACGCTAGAGTCCTTGAACTGAATAGACAGTACAGCCTCAACAATCGGCGCTCTGCCGTAACGTTTTCCTGTGTTCATTTGCCGACCATTGTCATTAATAATAACGGCGCAAAGCCAATATTTGTATTATGTTAGCACGAAATTACGAAATCTCCAAGATTACGTCACGACCTTTTTCTCGAATCTTTTGACTCCACCAGTTTCTTACTACGCCTACGCATCGCACACTGTCCACTGCAAAGCGAGAAATTCTTCACTTCTAGCCGACATCGAGAGTAAGCGGGGTACAAGTCGTTCAAGTTCGCCCTTGGTTATTACATCAGTTCGGGCATGGCCTTCCAGTCGTCCACCAGGAAGTTTGGCCGACCGGAGAGATCGGGGAGCGTCACAGCGTGCGGGTCGATGCCGAAGTGGTGGTAGAGCGAGGCGTGGATTTCGCCGAAATGTACGGGGCGTTTCGTGATGGTGCCGCCGTTGCGATCCGTCGCACCGATGACTTGCCCCGTCCGGAAGCCGCCGCCCGCGATCAGCCCGCCGCCGACTTGTGGCCAGTGATCGCGGCCGCCGTCCTTGTTGATCTGAGGTGTACGGCCGAATTCGCCCCAGGCGACGACTGCGACATCTTTATCGAGTCCGCGATCGTGCAAGTCCGAGATCAGCGCGTGCATGCCATGATCAAACCACGGGAAGTGCGTGTTCTTACACTCGCTGAAATTGCTGCTGTGGAAGTCCCAACGGCCGAAGTTCAACGTTACGACGCGCGCCCCGGCTTCGACTAACCGACGTGCCATCAAGAAATGCTCGAGGTTTCGCGGTGCGCCGTCGCCATAGTTTTTTGGGTCGCCTTTGCCGTACCGTTCGCGGACGACCAACGGCTCTTTCGACAGATCGAGTGCTTCGACCATCTTGCTCGATGTGAGAATTTCGAGTGACTGGCGATGAAGTGCATCCATACCGTCGAAAGTGCCTTTGCCGTCGATGTCGCGCCGGATGCGGTCGAAGCCTCGCAATAATTCGGCACGGTCGGTGAGGTTCACCGCGTTGCTCGAATTGAGCACCATATTTCGGCTAATTGGCCCCGATGGCCGGAACGCACCGTTCGCGATGCCGAGAAAACCGGGGTGGCCCGGCGAACCGTACGGCGGATGCCCCGAATCGGGCGCGAGTCCGAAGAACGGCGGCACCGACTTGTTCGTCGAACCAAGCAGTTTCGACACCGTCGCGCCAATCGACGGCCAACCGCCCGGAGCTTGCTTCTGAACCGTTCGGCCGGTGTAGCAAATAAACGAATCGTGATCGCCACTCGGCGACCCGTAGACCGAACGTAGCGGGATGACTTTGTCCATGATTGAAGCGATTTTCGGCAGATGCTCGCAGATTTGGATGCCGGGTACTTTCGTGTTTATCGGCTTGAATTCGCCGCGAATCTCCGATGGGGCATCCATTTTCAGGTCGTACATGTCTTGGTGCGGTGGTGCGCCGACCATGTAGATCATAATGACGGCTTTATGCGACCGACCGACCCCCGATGCCTGTTCCGCCCGCAACAACCCTGGCAGCGATAACCCGCCTAACCCCAGTGCGCCGACCTTGAGAAACTCACGGCGAGATTGTCCGAGTACGGATAGCATGTGGGCTTCCTTCTGAATCGGCGTGTGGCAAATTATTGGCGCGGATGGCGTAGCCATCGGTATGGAGGCAGAGTGACATAATACTGCCAAATATCGCGTGCGAATAGCTTTCTTTTCAAAAGGCGCGCAAGTTCTCGAAATTGCTGCATCTTGCGAGTATCCGCGTGTGCAGCGCGTCACTCGTAACGGTGTCCTATGGTCCCTTTTTCACGAACAATCACTTTGCTCGCCGTCATTGCCGTGACGGCTTTCGCACCGATCGCACTCGCTGGCTGGGTAACCGTCAAAAACGATACGACCGGATCGGTGACGGTTCAGGAAACGGTTGTCGTGAATGGCGTCGTGCGGAAATGCAAGCCTGTTAAACTTGCGGCGGGTGAGACTCTTCGCGAGTTTCAACCGAAAGCGGGTACGAAAACGATCGTCGTCGTGGAAGCGGGCCTGTTTGGCAAAACGCTGTACACCGGCGACCTGAAATGGGCTGATGGCGATAGTGCATTCGCCATCGCCAAAGACGGCGACAAAGTTCAAGTCGCCGCCGTCGTCGATGCACCGAAAGCGGGCGGCACGGCCCGTGCCCAATCGCCCGAAATCGCCAAAGCACCGATGGTTATCAAGCCACGCTAATTTCACTTCTTGGTATCCGCGGCGCGAAACATCCAATACAGCACGGTCTTAATTTCGAACGGTTTCAGATCGGGCTTCAGGGATAATAAACGCGCGGCGATACCGGCGAGGTGCGGCGTGGCCCAGCTTGTCGCGGGTTCGCGGGCGAACGGGCCGAGGTAGCCACGGCCGTGCGCTTGAAATTCGATGTGATCGCGAAGTTGATACGCGAAGTGGAGCGGGTCGTCGAATATCGCTTTGTCGACGGAAATTAACGGTGGCGAAAAGGCAGCAGGGTAACTGCGAGTGACGGGATGTTCGTTGTGCGCGGCCGCGAAAACGAGCACGTCGCGGAAGTACGCGTCTTCAATTGCTTTCAACAATTGCTGCCGTTTCGGATACTGTTGAAGTTTGTGTTCGGGCACCCCGAGCGACAGGTTTACGACTTTCACTTTCCACACATCAATCGCGTGTCGCAGTGCGGCAATCACCGTTTCGACTTCGCAATTGCCTTGCGGCCCGAAGACGTCCGCAGTGTACAAATTCACCTGCGGTGCGAGCGTGAGAATGATGTCCGCCACCGTCGTGCCGTGCGGCGACGATTGGTGACCATCGTATGGCAGTGGCGTCGGGTTCGCGCCGTGGAAGATCGCCCCTTCGATGCGACGGATCGGCGTGCCGAGCTTGGCGAATTTGTCTTCGAGCAAGGATCGTTCGATGCCCGAATCGATGACGGCCACCGTTACGCCTTCGCCGGTGGCACGCGGATCGCGGAGCAACCGGTCGGGCGTGAGCAGGCCGAAAATTTCGTCGAAGACGGTCGGGTTCGTCACAGGTTAATCGGCCCCCGTCATGCCGTCAAGCAGTTCGCGCAGGCTCTGCACCATGCGAACGCAGTGGTGGACGGCCTCGGGGCCATGCCGCACGGCGAGCACGCGAACCGCCTCGACGAGCTTCAAACCGGTGTCCGAATCGATGACCGCGTTCGAGTTCGCATCCATCCCGCGCTTGAGCGATTCGAGCACCGATTCGGACGGCGCGCTGCGATCCGCCGTCGGATCGACGAGCAAAGACGACACTTCGTGGCTCGCTTTTAGTGCGGCTTCAACGGCATCGAACAACATGCGGTGCGTTTGGCGTTCGGCGAGCGCGTGCCGTAGAAGTTCCGCGCCGAGTTCGGCCGCGATGCCGGTCTTGCGTCGATCGACATCAGTGAATTCGGGCTTGTCGAAAAGCTCCAAAATGACGTGAACCCCCGGCCCGACGCGCAGCGGGGCGGCGAGGATCGACCGGCGGTTCTTCTCGAATGGCATCAGTTCGATCGAGCTAGAACTGCTCGCGACGATGTCGTTCATGATGCACGGTTCTTGAAAACTGACGACGCTCGCCGCGAGCGATTTGTGAAACGGCACTTCCGGAACGGGGATCGATTTGCCTGCCGGGTCGTATGCGGTGGTGGTCTGCGTGCCATCGCTGGCGGTATGGCGAACGAGCAACACGCCATCGGGGGCTTCGGTTTCCCGCAACAGAAATCGGAACAAGGTGCGGACGGCTTCGGGCAGTGGCACGGGGTCGTTGAGTGCCGCCGATCCGCGCACGAGCGGCAAAATCGTGCCGATCGATTCGCGGAACGCCGACAGGCTCTTATCGAGTTCGCGTTGCCGTTTCGCCGGGATGATTTTTTGCAGTTGCTTGCGGATCGCGGCGAGGAACGTCTCGCGGTTTAAATCTTGGTTTTTATCGAGGTAATCGCGAACGCCCATGCGGAGCGCATCGAGTGGTGTCGCCTGTTGTGCGAAGCCCGTAACGAGGATCGCCACGAGGTCCGGGTGGAATTCGACGAGATCTTCGAGCAATCGCAAACCATCGCTACCGGAGCCGAGATTCCAGTCGAGAATCGCGAGGTCGATCGTTCGTTCGTTGGCCGCGAGCAGCGCCGATTCCGCATCGCTGACGCCAACAACGACCACATCGAGCGAACTGCCGCGAAGCCATTCTTCGAAGGTCCGCCGTACGGAATCTTCGTCGTCGACGATGAGGACAGTTTCGCTCATGATGCGTCTCGACGGAGCCGTTTGTGTGTGGCGAATGCAGCGGTGTAGTTGCGGGCGAGCAACTGTTGAATGGCCCGCAACTGCACGATATCTTCACCGGGGCGCAGTTGCGCTGCAGCATCTAAACGAGTGAGCGCATCGGCGGGCGCATCTTGCGCGAGGTGCGAACGCGCCGCCGACAAATGCCCGGCGCGTTCAGTTTCGAGTTGGAAAAGCATCCCGAGATCGGCCTTGCAACGCCGGCAGTTCGGGCCGGTGTCGTTGCTCGCCTTACAGCACGGGCAGGGTATCGATGCGATCATAACGAAACTCACGCATCTTCGAGGTAAAACAGGACATCGGTCAGTGCGTTGCTTGCGGTCGTCAGTTCTTCCCAACGCCGATCTTCGAGCGACGTGCGGACATCGCTGACGAGGCGTTCGAGTTCGACGCGATCGTCGGGTGCGGCTTTGGTCAGCAAGCGTTCGGCTTTCTCGAGAAGCGCTTTGGCCTGCACCATCTCGCGTTGACCTTCTTGCGGGCCGGGTGCGAGCATCGGGGAATCGGACGACACCAATTCGCCGTCGCCGTCGATTTCCTCGCCGTCTTCGTTTCGCGCCCAGAGTTGATCCATCCGGTCGCGGGCGGCTTCGCGTTCTTCGACGGCGAAGCGAGCCATCGCGTTGTCGATGGTGATATTTTTCGTGAGGCCGGTCGATTTCTCGCGGGCCGCTACTCTCAGCACGCCATCGAGCGTGAGGTCCAATTGCACGACGATCTGATTCCCGGCGGGGACGCGCGAGAGGCCATCGATCAGGAACTTCCCGATGCGGTGGTTCCGTCGCACATCGTCGCTTTCGCCCTGATAAACCTCGACGTCCACGGCTTGCTGGTTGTCGCTGTGCGTGCAGAACACTTCGCTGCGGCTTGCGGGTAACGGCGTGTTGCGGCGAATGATCGTCGCGAACTTGAACTCGTTCGGTCGCATCGAGTAATCCGAAGAGACATCGAGGCACTTGATGCCTAGTGAGTGCGGCGTAATGTCGACGAGAACCGCGCCGACGCTCTCGCCGGCGATGATCGCGGCCTGCACAGCGGCACCCATTGCCACGCACAGGTCGGGGTTGATCTCGGTGTGCGGCGACTGCCCGAGGCGGTCTTGGAGCAACTGCGAAATCATCGGCGTTCGCGTGCTACCGCCGACGAGAACGACGCGGCCCACTTGCGAAGCCGTCAGGCGGGCATCGTCGAGCGCACGCTGGACGCAGTCCATCGTTCGCGCGATTAGCGGCTGAATCAGGCTTTCGTATTTGTGCCGCTCGATTTCCGTGTTCAAGTGAATCGGCACGCCGTCTTTCTCGGCGATGAATTCTTCTTCGATGCGAACGAACGGGTGATCGGAGAGCTTGCGCTTCGCGCCTTCGACGGCGTTCAGAAGTCGCGCGTGGCTGACTTTGTTCTCGCGCAAGTTAATGCCGTACATCGTCGCGAATTCATCGGCGACATGGTTCATTAGCAGGTCGTCGAAGTCGTCGCCACCGAGTTGTGTATCGCCGTGACTGGCGAGCACTTCGAATACCCCGGCTTCAGCTTGAACGATCGACACATCGAACGTACCGCCACCCAAGTCATAAACGAGGAATCGCTCTTTCGCGGTCTGGCCGGGGTCGTAAACGAGCGCGGCCGCCGTTGGCTCGTTGATGATCCGCACGACTTCCAACCCGGCCAACGCACCGGCTTCGCGCGTCGCCTGGCGCTGGCTGTCGTTGAAGTACGCGGGGACCGTAATCACCGCCTTGGAGACCGGCTTGCCGAGTTCCTTTTCCGCACGCTCTTTCAAGCTTCGCAAGATCATCGCCGAGATTTCTTGCGGGCGAAACTCTTGCTTGCCGAGCGAGACTTTAACGTCTTGGCCCATCTTCCGTTTGATCGACTTTACGGTGCGTTCTGGGGCCAACACCCACTGATTGCGTGCGGTTTTGCCGACAAGAATTTTGCCATCTTCGGACAGTCCCACAATCGACGGCAGAATCGGGTCGCCGTCTTCGACGAGGACTTTCGGCACCCCATCAATCAGCACGGCGACTTCGCTGTTCGTCGTCCCGAGGTCGATACCAATGATCGTTTCCGCCATGACTTAACCGTCCCTGAAGGCTAGGATTTCGAAACTTTGACTTGTGCGAAACGGAATAATTTCCGGTTCCAAAGGTAACCGCGGCGGACTTCCTCCACGACGGTTCCGTCGGGTCGGTCGGTGTCGGCGACGGTGTCGACGACTTCCATTTTCTCCGGGTCGAATGGCTCGCCGAGGCAGGCGATTGGCTCTAGCCCCAGTTGAGGGAGCGCCCGTTCGATACGGCGTTGGCTCATCGAATAGCCATCGGCCGCCGATGCGAGTTGTTCGCTGCGTTTGAGATCGATAATCGTGCTCGATTCGACCCACGCCGTGAACGCTTCGGTGATGTACGCCTCGGTGCCGGGGCGACCGAATCGGCGTTGGAACCAACTGGCCGGGGGTTGTTCGACGTATTCGAGCGGGTCGGGCATGTCGTCGAAAATCTCGACGGACTCCGCCGTCTTTTCGACTTGTCGCCGTGCGACCGAAAGCGAGTCGTGAATGTCCAGGAGCGTCTTAATGATCGGCCGCATATGCTCGCGATCCGGCTCACCGGATGGTGGCGGCGGCAACGCTTCGATGAGTTTCGCAGTCTGATCGGTCGCAACGCGGGTGGCTTTCGTTTGCAAGTTCACTTCGTGGCGAAGCGCCGTGAACTGCGCGATGATGCTCTGGGCATCGATAGGTGCAACGGATGGCGCATCGGGCGGGGAGAGATCCGCAGTCGAAGCGGCTTCGAGCCATTCGCGAAAGTCGTTGAGGATCCACTCGATTTGGACCGAAGTTAACGCGGCGGTGTGGCTGCGCTCACGAGTGTATTCAGCCCGATCCGCCGTCTCGACGTCCGACATGCCGCCTCCTCAATGATACTTTCGATTGTCTCGCTTTTGCCGTATTCGTACAGCCGTTGCGTCGTCCGCGCGTCGAGATCTTTCAACGCATCGTACGCTTCGCGAATTTTCGCGAACATCTCGGGTTGTTGCTCCGGCGGGTACTGTTTTACGAGTTCGAGGTAGCGTTTGCGAATCGCGTCGTCGGTGGCATCGAGTGGCACGCCGAGGACCGTGTAAGCGTCGGGCATTGGCGTTATCTCCTACCGAAAATGAAGTCGAACGGGTTGTAGCGCTCAGGAACGGCAAGAAGTCCCTCTTCAACGTCGTCGAGCAGCAGTTGATGTTCCGGTTTGTTGGAAGTTCGGATGAGTTCCTTCGCGAGGTTGAGCAATTTTCGAGCTTTCACCTGGTTTTGGTACGACATTTTCTCCGAGATGATCAGCTTCGCAGCCACCAGTGCAAATAGGGGATTCGAGCGAAACACGTTACGAAGTTTGCCGACGAGCAGTCTCGCAACTTTGAAGGATTCCGTTACGTACAGCGTGTTGATCAGATGCTCGTACTCGTCTTCTTCACCGGCCTTTGGCAAAAGTTTCTGGATGAGAGCGAGGAATTTCGTACCGTGGGTTTTTTGCCCGCGGTATTCGCATTTCCGCTCGCCGATTCTCGACCACATCGAGTAGGTCAACGAGAGATCCATCGCCGTAAGTGGCTTGACGGCCAACGCCTCGGCCAATCGTGCGTCTGCGATTTTTTTGTCGGCGGGCCGCAGCTTTGCAAACGCAGCATCGACCGACAAGATAAACGCGGGCAGCAGCTTTAACGACGTTCTTTCCAGTATGCTTTGCAACAACTCGTCGGCCAGTGCCACTCGCTTGGTCTTGCGCGCGATCGTCGACTCGATCGACGATTGATAAAGTTGGAGGTACGAATTTGAGCGAATCCCCGCTTGTGCGCCCGCCAGAATCGCTTCCGCAGAGGCATAATTTTCGGCGATCATCTCTGCACGGGCGTAATTCAGTGCATCGTCGCCGAGCTGAATTTGCAGTTGGGAATCGAGTGGATTGATCGCCAGCATTCGCTTCGAAACGGCGAATGCTTCGGCGAGCTGCAACTGTTCGCTGTGCATTTCGTGAAGCACTACGAGCAATGGCAACGTGTCGGGGTGCCGCTCGAGAAACTTCTCCGCAAC
>JAYSYI010000572.1:0-3229 GCA_043727665.1 Limnoglobus sp.
CGGTTACGTTGCAACAATGAGATCGCAGAGGCGTTGCAAATTGAACGGCCCTTTCAGGGCCGATGAACATTTCACCACCATACCCAAGGCGTTGCCGGCGTTGCCTTGGGCTGGTAGAACCGACCCTTCAGGCCGAGCCGATTCCCCGCAAGGGGTCGGGTGATGCGCAAATGCACACGAGCCACATCGCAAATGTGCGCGACGTGAAAATGGGCGGATGTCTCGCATCCGACCCCTTGCGGGGATCGGCTCGGTGTTGTTGGACATGTACGTTGGTTCGGAGAGTTTCCGCCCCGCGCTTCGCTACGCAAAGCCTAAGCGGCGCGGCGAAACGCCGATTTCTCGTGCCAGACCGCTTGGCGAGCTAGGGGTTGGACTTCCACGGTTGAGAGATGGCGTGCAGTTTTCTGCGGGTTTCCCTTGCTTGCGCTGCGGGCTGGCCGGAAATGACGGTTCACACCAATTCTGGCGCGAGGCGAGCGGGAGAGGTGAGACTCCCCTGATTCTTCCTGCGTCGCGGCTAAACGCCGATGCTGTAGCGGAAAACTGGGATACGCTGGTAACGTGTGCGGTCGTTTTGATTGAAATTGGGGCTTTGAAAGTTGCGAGTGGCCACTTTCGGTGGAATTCTTTCGATTTTTACGAATTCTCGTTCGACAAGGCTGCCGAAGTTGTGTATGTTGTCAATGTAAGGTCGGTAGGCACCGATCTGGTTGAGGAGACAGCGAACCGTTCGCAGTTATCGCGCGAGACCCTTCTTGGTCATTTTACCTGAGAAACACCTCAAGGCCCAAGATTGTCGAGCTGGTATCTTCGTGTGGCGTGTGGGCAGTCCCTTCTAGTAGTCATCGGGCAGTAGTGCTTCTGTTCGGGACTCTGTTTCTCTTGGGTCGAGATGACCCGGAAAGTTGATCGAGCGATGAAACTGTATGTTGGAAACCTTTCGTTCCAAACGACTTCGGACGACCTCCTGCAACTCTTCGGCCAATACGGTAGCGTGACCAGCGCTCAAATCGTGACGGATCGCGACACGGGTCGCAGCCGTGGCTTCGCATTCGTCGAAATGGGCAGCGGTGCCGAACAAGCCATCGAAGCGACGAACGGCGTCGAATTCATGGGTCGCAATCTGACGGTGAACGAAGCCAAGCCCCGCGAAGATCGCCCCCGTTCGGGTGGCAGCGGCGGTGGTGGTAGTGGTGGTGGCCGCGGCGGTAGCGGCGGCGGCGGTTATGGTGGTGGCGGCAGTGGCGGCGGCGGCGGTGGCCGTGGTGGCTACGGCGGCGGCGGCAGTGGTGGTGGCGGTGGTGGCTACGGTGGTGGTGGCGGCAGCGGTGGCGGCGGCGGTCGTCGGTACTAAAAATTTCGTATATTAACCGAGATGACTCAACCTGCCGGATGTTCCGGCAGGTTCCGTTTTACTGGCAAATGAGGTAAGCAGATGCCGTTGCGTATGCGTGTAAACGACCGCGAACCGATTGGTGCCGCACTGCGTCGATTCAAGAAATTGCTCGAACGAAGTGGAATTAAACGAGAATTGCGCGAGCGAGAGCACTATCAAAAGCCTTGCGAAGCGCGTCGCCAAGCCGAACTCCGTCGTCTTCGTGCTATCCGCAAGGGTGTGACGGGTGGAGTCAAACCTGTTGGTCCTTCCAGCCGATAATTTCATCGTCTTGCCTCGCGGGGCAAGGCTTCAAGCACACAATATGGAGGGACATCGTGTCCAAAGCGACCGCAGCTAGTGATATTCCTACGGAACGTCGTAAGGAGATTTTCGTCGCACTCGTTCACGAACAAGATCAGGCCACCTCACCGGTGCCCGAATCGCGTCGGACTGTCGCACGCAAATTCTCTGTGACCGAAGAGCAAGTCAAAGATATCGAACGCGAAGGGCTCGATCAAGAATGGCCGCCCCTCTCGTAAGTCGAAACCGGACTCGATTCATCTAAACGCCCTTGTTCACAAGGGCGTTTCGCTTTTGTATGGCACAATGGAGTCGCTCGCATGAATGGATCGGGTATCGCTTGGCTCCGCAAAATCGGCTTCTGCGAAGGTATCTCCACGCTCGTACTATTTTGCATCGCGATGCCGTTGAAATACATCGCAAACATCCCGGAAGCGGTCCTCGTCGTTGGGTCGATTCACGGCGTGCTCTTCACCATTTACGCCATCGCGATTCTCTACGTCTGGTACCAGTACCGTTGGTCGTTCTTCCGTGCCGCCACCGCTGCGATAGCCGCGATCGTGCCATTGGGGCCATTCGTGTTCGATGCCAGCCTGCACCGAGAGCAACGACTCCGTGAATCGTCGCAAGGTCAATCTTCTTCTGCAACGCCGTAAAAAATGAAAGCGAAATTCGTTCAGTAGCCACGTTTCGTGGCGACCTCGTTCGCGAGTTCGGCGACGGCTTTTAGGTCAAGTTTGCCGCTGCCGAGTACGGGGAACGCTTCGATCTCGTGGCAATCGCGACGGTCGGGAATCCAGAGATTCGGCAACCCGCGATGCGAAAGCGCTTTCAGGGCGTCATCGAAACGGCACGCGATTTCTTGCAGATACAGCACGATCAGCCGCTCGCCGCGTCGGTCATCCGCCACGGCACACACGGTGACGACGCGTTCGCCGGTGCCGAGGATTTCTTGCAGTTCCTCTTCGAGCCGTTCGAGCGGAATCATCTCGCCCGCGATCTTGGCGAAACGCGATTGACGCCCCGTAATGCGGATGAAACCATCGGGTTCGATACGGCCAATATCGCCCGTCATATACCAGCCATCGCGAATCACTTGCTTCGTCTTTTCCGGTTGATGCAAGTAGCCAATCATGACGTTCGGCCCCTTGACACCGAGGATGCCTTCCTCACCAGATGGCAGCGCTTCGCACGTTTCCGCGTGGAAGGTTTTCACCGCCACACCAGGAATCGGCTGGCCGACGGTGCCCGACGTGTTCGCCTTCTGATGCAACCCAGCGACGGTCGTATCGTGGAGGTTCGTACTGACAACGGGCGAGACTTCGGTGCAGCCATACCCTTCGAGTGGCAATACGCCGAACTTCGCCTGAAACTCCTCCGCGAGTTTCACGGGCAGCTTTTCCGCACCGCAAATGATCAGCCGCAGCGTACGGAAATCATCGACGGCGGCACGACGCAGATAGAACCGCATGAAGGTGGCGGTCCCGAGCAAGATGCTGCACGAATGTTTTTTGCAAAGCTCGCCGACTTCTTTCGCGGAACGGGCAT
>JAYSYI010000573.1:0-3223 GCA_043727665.1 Limnoglobus sp.
CTCAAACCGATTTTTCGCGATACGTGACTCAGCATCGAACGGTTCCTCAGCCGGTTCGCCGCCCGGCGACCGGGTCTGCGAATTCGTGGAGCAGTTCGGCCCAATGCTTCGCGCCGGCGGCAACCGAATAGCGATCTTCGAGTTGCGTACGCCCCGCGTGGCCGAGCGTTCGCCGCAGATTCGCATCGGTGAGCGCAGTCGCCGCCGTCAGCCATTCGTCGGGTGTATTGGCCGTGAAACCGTTTTCGCCATTCGTCACAAACTCGTTATGTACGCCGACCGGGTTCGCGATTACGGGCAATCCGGCGGCGTGATATTGCAACACTTTCAGCCCGCACTTGCCGCGGCTCCACGGGTCGTCGGGCATCCAGGCGATACCGACGTCGGCGGTGGCAATTTCGCGTGCTTCGGTGGCTGCACACCACGGAATGGGGTCGACGGGCAAGTTCGCGAAACCGATGAATCGATCGCAAACGAGCTTCAATCGGCTACCGGGTACGTTCCGACCGATCGATTCCAGGATCGGCCGAATGCGTTCCAGCCCTTGCAACGTACTCGACGAACCGACCCAAACGAGGTTCAATCCGGGATTGCGCCGTGGCGTGTGCGTGGCTATCGGGTATTCAGCGGGATCGACGCACGTCGGGATGACCATCACGCGTGTGTGCTTGGAATATCGCGCCGCTTCCGCTGCCAGGAACGAATTGCCTGCAATCACGACTTCGGACGATTGCACCGTGCGGGCGAACCTGCGGATGCGGCGGTAACTGTGCAAGCCCTTTACGTCGTAAGAATCGCGGTGCCACACGGCATCGTCGAAGTCGAACACGATCCGCCGAGCATATCGCCGCAGCATCGCGAGTTGAATGCGGGGAAGTAGCTTGCGTTGCAGGACGACGACATCGGACGTGCGGATTTCGCGAAACAGCGACACACGTGAAAACAGGCCACGTGGCAGTGTGCGGAGTTCGAGCGTGTGGCCGGAGGCTTCGAGGTGCGCGCGAAATGACTCCAACCGATACCGGCAGCAAACGTGTTCCGGGGATTCGACTAACGCGATGAGTCGCACCCGTCGCCCTCCATGGCAAAAACCGCCGTTCAGCGATCCCTGCGAGACATTCCTCGATCGATCTCCCGCTTCGCCTCGGCGCTCTTCAGCGAGTGCCGTTTATCGTGATCTTGTTTCCCGCGTGCCACGCCGATCTCGATCTTCGCCAGGCCGCCTTTGAAGTACATCCGTAGCGGAATTAGTGTGTAGCCTTTATCGAACGCTTTCTCCGCGAATTTCCCGATCTCGCGGCGACGAATGAGTAACTTCCGCATCCGCTTCGGCACGTGATTCAGGCGATTTCCGAAGGTATATTCGGGTATCTCGCAGCCCATCAGCCAAAGTTCGTCCTTAACGATCCGGGCGTACGCATCGTCGAGAATCGCATGACCCGCACGCAGGCTTTTCACCTCAGTGCCGACGAGCACGAGACCACACTCGATCGTGTCGGAAATCTCGTATTCGTACGTGGCCCGCCGGTTGCGGCAGATGTTGATGATCCCATCCGCGTTCGCTTTGTCCGACTTACCTGCCTTAGCCATGATCAACCTGTTTTCGTGTCTCGTGCAGAAACGTACCAAATTGAGCCAACCCCGCGAAGCCCAATTGGAAACCGTTCCCTTGTCCTACGGGTTCCGTTCACTTTAACACGACGAATTCCGTCTCGCCGGTGGGTAACACGACCTGCACCAATGCCCCTTTGTCTTTCGAGGCTTTAGCAGTCGCTTCGGCGAAATCCTTGCCGCTGCCGATGGCGATTTTGTCCACTTTCACGATCAACACGCCACGCATCAGGCCCGCCATTGCGGCGGGGCCGTTGCGATCCACGCTGGTAACGAGTGCGCCGCGCGATTCCTTCGGAAAGCCGAGTTGGGCGGCCAACTCTGGCGTCAGGTCGGTCACGGTCGTTCCGGCGACTTCGATTCCGGCGCGATTCCCACGCGGCACGATGGGTGTCGGTTTTGGCTCGGAGGCACCGTATTCCTGCGGTTGTTCCTCGATCGTCACCTGTTGGGCGAAGATCTTGCCGTCGCGAACGTAAATCACCTCGACGGGCTTGTTTAACGGCAGTTTCGCCACGATTCGCGGTAAGGCATTGCTTTCCTTCACCGCCATTCCGCCGATGCTCGTGATGGCGTCGCCTGCTTTCAGCCCGGCCTTCGCGGCGGGGGTTTTGTCGTAAACCTTCGTGATGAGCACGCCACCGCCTACCGGTACGCTCAGTCGTTTGGCCAAATCGGCGTCGATGTCGCGGATGCTGGTTCCGAGGTAGCCACGCCGTACCACGCCGCCGTTCAGCAACTGCTGGCTGACATCCTTGGCAAGGTTGCTGCTGATCGCCAAGCCGACGCCGTTCGAGCCGCCGCTTCGCGTCTTGATTGCCGCATTGATCCCGATGATCTTGCCTTCGAGACTCACCAGTGGGCCGCCGCTGTTACCGGGGTTGATTGGGGCATCGGTTTGCAGGAAATCCTCGTACTGATTCAGCTTCAAACCGTGGCGACTCTTCGCGCTGACAATGCCGTGCGAAACGCTTCCCATCAGGCCGAACGGCGCGCCGACGGCCAGTACGCGGTCGCCGACTTCCATCGCGTCGCTGTCGCCGAATTCGAGGAACGGCAGTGGCGCACCCGTCTGAATACGGAAGATAGCAAGGTCGGTCTTCGTGTCGCGGCGCACATCGGTTGCCGGGAACTTGCGGCCATCGGAAAGCTGCACTTCGAGCGTATCTGCCCCTTCGACCACGTGGAAGTTCGTCAGGATCACGCCCGCAGCGTCGATGAGGACGCCGGAGCCGAAGCCGAGGTTTGGGTCAGTATTCGCCTTGCGATTGCTGGTTTTGGCTTCGATGCTAACGACGGCGGGAACGACGAGTTTGACGACATCGCGGTACGAAGTGAGTTCGCGTGGCATCAGCGGTAACGCCGGTTGGCCGAGCAAGCGATCGTGAACGACGGTCCCGATGAACCCGCCGATCGCCAGACACACGGCGGCCAAAGGCAAGCGTGCATACCGTATCATGGGACATCCTTGTTTTCGCGAAAACACCAGTTTACGACGAATTATACGCACTCAGAATCGACGTAAGTCACAATTGCGGACGCTGAAAAACCGTGTTTTTCGTGTTTTTTCGTCTCAAAAGGGTCGTTTTCGATCGCGAATTACTTATCGGTT
>JAYSYI010000574.1:0-9772 GCA_043727665.1 Limnoglobus sp.
CAACGTAGTTGCCATTCGTCAGGGCCGTCACGCCGAAGTTGCCGACTTGGTCGTTGGCGGTGGTTCCGACGAGGCTGTTGGCGACGGAGACCGCACCGCTGATCCCTGCCGTCCCGCTCCCGAACGTCGCCGCACCCGCATTCACCACCGCACCGTTGTTCCAAACCGAACTGCCGACAACGTAGTTGCCATTCGTCAGGGCCGTCACGCCGAAGTTGCCGACGCCGTCGTTTGCGGTGGTTCCGACGAGGCTGTTTGCGGCGGAGACCGCACCGCTGACCCCCGTCGTTCCACTCCCAAACGTCGCCGCACCCGCATCCACCACCGCACCGTTGTCCCAATTCGCACTGCCGACCACGTAGTTGCCGTTCGTCAGCGCTGTCAAGCCACTGTTGCTGACCCGGTCGTCGGTGCTAGATCCGACGAGACTGTTGGCAGGAGAGACCGCACCGCTGATCCCCGTTGTTCCACTCCCGAACGTCGCCGCCCCTGCGTTCACTACCGCACCGTTGTCCCAAATCCCGCTGCGCACCACATAGTTGCCATTCGTCAGCGCCGTCACGCCATTCAAGCCGATGTTGTCGTCGGCGGTGGAGCCGCGGTGGAGCCGCGGAGGGTGCTGATGAGCGCACCGGTGGCCCCGTTGAACAGATAGACGGCCCCAGCGTCCGTTGCCGTGAAGTCGTCGAACGGCGACGTGACGACGACGTTCCCCGTACTCAATGCGACAACCGTCGCCCCAAACTGATTGCCAGCATTCGGATTCGGATCGAGGAACTCCGGGAACGGAGCCGCCGGCGTGATGCGGTCTTCGAGGCCCTCGACCCCGAGAAACCGTTTGCGTTGCGATTGCCGAATCCGCGCGTGAGAGTGACGCATCGAGAACCTCGAATGGGCAAAGCTGGTAATTGGGATGGGGCGTTCGTTTACGATACACGAATGTACGTCGATGCTCAACCGAATATTCTATGCGATTTTGCGTTTTGATATCACCCATGCGAATTCTGCGAGTCAAAAACTTTGCGACGAAATGACGTAAGTCGGAATTCGCGACCTGCACGGAGTGACATAGAAGTGTCGCATAATGACATAGAAAGTGCGCGCAATGACATGGAAAAGGCGCGTGCGGTCGATTTTTGGTCACTTTTGGACGCGAAACGGTCGGTATTTGAGACGAGTTTCCGCCCTTGGCGATCGTCGTAACTCGCGACTTGGGATCACGATACGGCAAAATCACCTGAAACCAATCAGTCATTTGCGATCAAAAAAGGGGCTTATTGAGACGAAAAAACACGAAAAACACGGTTTGAGAACTTTTGCAATTCGGACTTACGTCGATTCTGTATACTCAAATCACACCCACTTTCGTTCATGGAGATGATTTTATGGCCCCATTCTCACGTCGTCGGTTTCTGCAAAATGGCGTCGCCGCCGGGGCGATTCTGTCGCTGCCTGCATCGGCGTACCGTGCCGCTTTCGCTGCCGATGTGCCACCCAGCGAGGCGATCCGCGTGGCCAGCATCGGCGTCGGACTTCAGGGGAAGGCTAACCTCAATGCGCTCGTGAAGAACGTCGTAGCCGTGTGCGATGTCGATTCGAGCCACCTCGCCGAAGCCGCCGCAATCGTCGAAAAGAAGGGCAACCGCACACCCGTGGCCGTGGCGGATTATCGCAAACTGCTCGACCGGAAAGACATCGACGCGGTCGTGGTGACGACGCCCGATCACTGGCACGCCTTGTGTACGATTCACGCCTGTCAAGCGGGCAAGGATGTGTACTGCGAGAAGCCGCTATCGCTGATGATCGGCGAAGGCCGCAAGATGGTCGACGCCGCACGGAAACACCAGCGAATCGTGCAAACGGGCAGTCAGCAACGCAGTGGCAAGGAGTTCCGCACCGCCTGCGAACTCGTGCGAAACGGCGCGATTGGCAAGGTGACGAAAGTGCTCGTGGGCTTGCCAGGGCCGAACTTCAAAGCCCCCGCCGTACCCGATTCCGCAGTGCCCGACGTGCTCGATTTCAACGTTTGGCTCGGGCCAGCACCGGAACGAAAATACAACGAAAAGCAGGTCCATTACCTGTTCCGCTTCTTCTGGGATTACTCCGGCGGCCAGCAGACGAACTTCGGCGCACACCACCTCGACATCGCCCAGTGGGGCCTCGGCATGGACGACAGCGGCCCGACGAAAATCGAAGGCACCGCGACCTTTCACAAGGACAAATGGTACGAGACACCTGAGACGGCGAAGATCATGTACACCTACGCGAATGGCATCCCAATGTCGTGTACGCTGGGTAACGGCGGCCACCCAGGCGGGACGACGTTCGAAGGTGAAAAGGGCGTCATTTTCGTCACGCGCGGCAAGCTGGAAGTGAAGATCGGCGGCGAAAAGATCGACCTTCCGAAACTGCCCGCCGGGGACGTGAAACTCGCCGTCAGCAACAACCACCACGCGAACTGGCTGGAGTGCATCAAGAGCCGCAAACTGCCCGTTGCCGACGTGGAAATCGGCCACCGTTCGGCCACGGTTTGCCACCTCGGGAACATCGCCGTCCGCACCGGTCGCCCCATCGTCTGGGATCCCGTCACCGAGCAAATCGCGGGCGACGAAGCCGCAACGAAAATGCTCCTGAAGCCGTACCGCAAACCGTGGACACTGGGTTGATCTCGAGCGCGCTCGCACACTATCCACCGTCGTTTGCCACCCGGAAATGGAACCGCGTTTCGGGTGGTTTGAGCGGTGCGCTGGTGTTTGCGGGCATCGATTCGACTCCGCGGTTCGCACTGAAATTCATGCCGAAATCGTCGGCGAGCCGGCTCCATCTCGAAGCGGTGCATCGTGCGATCCTTGCCGCGCAACCGACGCAACTCGTTCCCGAATTGATCTCTGCGCGTTCGGGTGTCACGCTCGTCGAACTCCCCGCGTACTTTTGCGAAATGACCACGTGGCTACCGGGCGAACCGAACCGCGACGCCTCGCAATTACGGCTAAAAAATGCCTGCCAGGCGCTCGCGAAACTACACGCCGTCTGGCAAAGATTCGGTTCTGCCGTCGCGCCGTTCCCCGCCGTGGCGCGCCGTTTGCGCATCCTCCGCGAATGGCGAACGAACGACAAAATCAACGATACCGAGGGCGTGCGGCCCGCGATTGACTGGGCCGAACGCACACTGCTGCCGTACGAAGGCCAACCCATCGACGTTCACCCGTGTTTGTGCGATGTCCACGGCGAACATGTGCTGTTCCACCCGTATCGCGACACGGTCAGCGGGTTTATCGACTTCACGGCCATGAAGATCGATCACCCATCGGTCGATCTTGCAAGGTATCTCGGCAACATTGTGGGCGACGATGCGAACGCGATGCAAGTAGGGATCGAAGCCTATCACGAAGTGGGTGGCACGCCGAGCGTCACTGCCGACCTCGTCGCGATGCTCGACCGCACCGGCACCATCGCCGCGATTGCCTACTGGCAATTGCGCCGACATGCCGAAGGCGCACTTCCCCTCGCAGCCGAGGCACGCCTGCGTCGCGCGGTGATGCGAGCCGAGCGACTGCCTGCGAAATTGATACAGAGTGCCTAGCTGCGCTAAAGTGAACTGCGGCGCGGATTTGAGTCGAGATTTCCGACGGATACGGTTGCGACTGACCGCACATTTTATCAGGATGTAACAAGTAGGCGTTCTGCAACGGTCGATGATAAAAGCGTGTCGGTGGAAGCGTTGCCGGAATTTCGTACAGTGACTGATATTTCGCGATGCGTCCGGGGCGTGTGCTTCGGACGGATAGGCAGGTTGAAGGGCGTATACCGATGCGGTTTCAGTTAATCGACCGGATCGACGAGTGGGTACCCGGCAAGTCGCTACGTGGTTCGAAGTTCCTTACCCAGGGTGAGGAGTATCTCGCGGATCACTTTCCGCGGTTCCCGGTGATGCCCGGCGTATTGATGCTGGAATCGCTGGTCGAAGCCGGAGCGTGGTTGTGGCGAGCGACAAACGATTACCGCGACCCGGTGATCGTATTACGCGAAGTGCGTAACGTGAAGTACGGGAACTTCATGCTGCCAGGCCGACGGATGGACGTCACGGTGGAGATGATGAAAGTCGAAGGCGGCACGGCGGTAGTCAAGGGTAAGGGTATTAACGACGCGGGGGAAACCACGGTGTCGGCACAGTTTACGCTCGTGGGGTATCGGCTGTCGGATCGCGGGGCCGCCGGAGAAGCCGCCGACGATCAATTGATGAAACACTGGCGGGAACGGTGGGCGTTACTCACCGGCGAACTCCGCCAGAAGAAGTAGCATAAAAAGACCCTTGCTTGCGCTGCGGGCTGGCATGATGAAATCAACACCGGGAGTGACTGCGTTGCAACTGAAGGACCAAGTAGCACTCGTGACGGGTGGCAGCCGCGGAATTGGCAAGGCGATCGTGCTGGCGCTAGTTCGGGAAGGCGCGAAAGTCGCGTTCGTGTATAAGGGTAGCCAACAGGCCGCCGAGCAACTGGAACAAGAAATTACCGCCGCCGGTGGCGTGGCGAAGGCGTGGCAGGCCGATGTCTCGGATCCGACTTCCGGCGAGAAGACCGTCGAAGGGGTTCTGGCAGATTGGGGCCGCATCGATATTCTTGTCAATAACGCGGGTGTCATTCGCGACGGGTTACTGTTGCGGATGGAACTCGATGCGTGGAAGACGGTGCTGTCGACGAACCTCGACGGGACGTACCACTTCTGCCGCGCGGTTTCTTCGCAGATGGCGTTGAAGCAGCGTTATGGGCGGATTATCAACGTGTCGAGCGTGGCAGCCGAGCATGTGAATGCGGGCCAAACAAACTACGCGGCGAGCAAAGGTGCGGTGAATTCGTTCACGCGGGCCTTGGCGACGGAACTGGGTAGCCGCAATGTGACCGTGAACGCGGTCGCGCCGGGGTTCATCGAAACGGATATGAGCGAAGCGGTGCGGTCGAAAGCGGGCGATTTTATTGCCAAGAAATTGGTGCCGGTGCGGCGGTTGGGCAAACCGGAGGACATCGCGAACGTCGTGGTGTTTCTGGCCGGACCTGGTGCATCGTATATCACCGGACAAATCATCACCGTCGATGGCGGCCTCAGCCTCGGCGCAGTGACTGGATGAGGTTGACATGACGCAAGATGAGATTTTCACGAAGGTCAAAGCCACACTGGTGGACGCCCTCAACGCCGACGACGATGCGGTGACGATGTCGTCGCGGCTTCAGGCCGACCTCGGCGCGGAGTCGATCGACTTCCTCGATATCGTGTTCCGGCTGGAACGCGAGTTCGGGATGAAGATCCCGCGCGGCGAACTCTTCCCCGAAGCGATCTTCCAGGGCGATCCGGACCTCGTCGAAGACGGCAAGATCACCGATAAGGGCCTCGCGGAACTGCGCGAGAAGATGCCGTTCGCCGATCCGGCGGAAGTGAATAAATTCGCCGCCGACCCGAAGATGGAAAAGATGGGCGACTTGTTCACCGTGAGCTTGATCGTTCGTTACATCGCGATGAAACTCGGAGCGTAACGCTCTACCGGAAGCCGATATGCGCTGGATTTGGATCGACCGATTCACCGAATTCGAATCGGGCAAATCCGCGACGGCGGTGAAGTTGCTCAGCCACGCGGAAGATGTGTTCGTCGAGCACTTTCCGGGCTTCCCCGTAATGCCCGCCTCGCTGATCCTCGAAGGACTCGCCCAAACTGGCGGTATCCTCGTCGGCGAGGCGAATCAGTTCCGCGAGAAGGTCGTGCTGGCGAAAGTGCCAACGGCCAAGTTCCACCGCGAAGCCATGCCCGGCGAAATGCTCACGTACCGCGTCGAGATGCTCGACTTGCGGCCCGAAGGCGGCATCGTTAGTGGGCGCGTCACTTGCGGCGACGAACTCATCGCCGAAGCCGAGATTTTCTTCGCACATTTGGATCAAAGCCGATCCACACTGTTGTTCGGCGACGATAACTTCGTGTTCACCGGTGTGTTGAAAGACCTGATCGCGACGGCGAAACCGAAACCGAATTGATGTCGAAAGTATTGCTCCCTGGGCGACCCGATATGCCTGCGAACTCGCGCCGAACCGTCCTCACCGGCCTAGGCGTACTCTCCCCGATCGGTTCCAAGCTGTCGACCTTCTGGGCGGCGGCGTTGGCAGGTACGTGCGGTGTTCGGCCCATTCAGCTACTCGACGTCTCGCCCTTGCCGTGCCGTATCGGTGGCGAAATCCTCGACTACGACCCGAAGGCGTTCGTTCCCGCGATCAACAAAGACGGCCGAAAATCGCTCAAGAACATGGCCCGCACCGTACACCTCGGCGTCTGTGCGGCCCAACTGGCGATGGACGACGGCGGCCCACAGAAGGGGCAGATCGACCCATTCCGCTTCGGCATCGAGTTCGGCTGCGTGATGGTCGCCACCGATATCGACGACATCGCGTGTGCCACCAAACTCAGTGCGGCCGCCACACCGGGAATGATCGACCTCAAAGCGTGGGGCAATGCCGGTATCGAAAGCGTCCCGCCGAACTGGATGCTGAAATATCTGCCAAACATGTCGGCGTGCCACACGTCGATTTTCTTCGATGCCCAAGGGCCGAACAACACGATCACCGAAGCCGACGCCTCGGGGATTCTCGCACTCGCCGAAGCGTATCGCATTATGAATCGCGGCCTCGCCGACTTCTACCTCGTCGGCGGCACCGAGTCGAAAATCAACCCCGTCAGCTACACACGGCACAGCACGTTCACCCCGTTCACCAAAATGAACGACACCCCCGCCACCGCCATACGCCCGTTCGACTTGCACCGCGACGGCATCGCCTTCGGGGAAGCCGCCGCCGCTGTCGGCCTCGAAGATCTCGAATTCGCACGGAATCGCGGTGCGAAAATTTACGCCGAAGTCGTCGGTGTCGCCGCCGGGTTCGATAAGGGCATGAAGGGCAAGATCCTCGCCCGCATCATCCGCAACGCGCTCGCCGAAGCGGGTATCGCGCCGTCGGAAGTCGATCACGTGAACTCGCATGCCGGCGGGTCGCCGTACCTCGATGCGTTCGAGGCGCGTGCGATTCACGAAGTCTTCGGCCACGGCGTTCCGGTCTATGCACTCAAGGGGCAAACGGGTAATACCGGTGCCGCCGCTGGCATTTTGGAACTGATCGTGAGTGCGATGGCACTCCACGAAGGGAAACTTCCCGGCACGATCAACTACACGACACCGGACCCCGAGTGCCCGGTGAACGTGCATGTCGGCGCGCCGCGAACCGTGACAAAACCGTACGCGGTGAAGATCAGTTACACCGATATGGGCCAGTGTGCGGTGGCCGTCCTGCGCCGTTACGACGGCTGATACCACCATGAGAACCGATATGCGGAAGCGCGTCGTCATTACGGGAATGGGTGTCGTCACCCCGATCGGCCACACGGTCCGGGAGATGTTCGCCAACATCCTCGAAGGCGTCAGCGGCACCGCACCGATCACGCACTTCGACGCCAGCACCTTCCCGACCACGTTCGCCGCCGAAGTGAAGAACTTCGACCTCGGCAAATGGATCCCGAACGCCCAGCGGTTCACGAAAGCCGGGTCGAACGCCCGCTTCGCGCTCGCCGCCGCACAACAAGCGTTAGCCGACGGCAACCTACTCGGCGCGAACGGCCTCGACCCGATGCGGCTCGGCGTTTACCTCGGCTCCGGCGAAGGCAGCGAAGACTTCCACAGCCTCGCCAGTAGCGTCGCCGATGCCACCGAAGCCGGCGGTTACAAGGCCGACACGGGTAAGTTCTGTAACGCGGCGTTTAGCCGGTTCGATGGCGAACACGAACTCGAAGTCGAGATGAACACCACCGCCGGTCACGTGGCGTACGAGTTCGATTTATGCGGGCCGAACCTGACCTGCCTGACGGCGTGTGCCGCGAGTGCGCAGGCCATCGGCGAAGCCGCCGCGATGATCCGCCACGGCGACGCCGACATTATGGTCGCAGGTGGCGCGCACAGCATGATCCACCCGCTGGGCGTCACGGGGTTCAACCGGTTGACGGCTCTCTCGCAACGCAACGCCGACCCGAAGAAAGCGAGCCGCCCGTTCGACCTCAATCGCGACGGTTTCGTATTGGGTGAAGGGGCCGGTATGGTCATCCTCGAAGAGTACGAACATGCGAAGAAGCGCGGTGCAACGATATACGCCGAACTCACCGGCTACGGCTCCACCGGCGATGCGTACCGGATGACCGACCCGCACCCGAAAGGCCGTGGGGCGGTGATGTCCATGCGGAACGCTTTAATTGATGCGGGGTTAAAACCGGCAGACATCGGTTACATCAATGCGCACGGCACGAGTACCTCGGCGAACGACGAAGCCGAGACGGCGGCCGTGAAAGGCGCGCTCGGCGAACTCGCTTATACGACCCCCGTTTCGAGCAGCAAGAGCATGCTCGGGCATCTGATTGCAGCAGGTGGCGCGGTCGAACTGATTATTTCCATACTCGCCATGCGACAAAACGTACTTCCACCGACAATTAACTACGAAACACCCGACCCATTGTGCGATCTTGACTATGTACCGAATCAGGCGCGACCGAAGACCGGGGTACGAAACGTGCTGTCGAACAGCTTCGGCTTCGGCGGACAGAATATCACGCTGATCGCCAGCCGAACGTAAGCCGCCTACGATTTCACCTGCTGACGGGGAGCATTGCCCGATGCCCGATTGGATGTTTTGGATACTCGGTTTCGTCTTCGGCCCCGTACCAATTGCTGGTATCGCGATCGTCGGTTTCTACGCCTATTACCGCTTCCGCTACGTCGATGTTATCATCCGCATCTTCGAAGAAAAACCGCTATTCATCATCCCGCGTGGCAACCCCATCGACGGTGCGGAGGATGTCCGCATTCCCACGCCCGAAGGTCTGATCTTGCGCGGCTACTACCGCAAAACACCCGCTGCCGTTCGCCGTGGCGTCATCCTGTTCGGCCTCGAATACGGTTCGAGCCGCTGGTCGAGTGTCAGCTACAGCGACCGCCTTTCGGCGATTGGCTACGACGTCTTCACGTACGAGCCACGCAACCAGGGCGAAAGCGACAAAGACGCCACCTACGAACCGATGCCGTGGTCGACGGATCGCGACCTCGCCGACATGCGTACCGCGATCAAGTACCTGCATTACCGCCCCGATGCAGACCCGGCGGGTGTGGGCATCTTCGGTATCAGCAAAGGCGGCAGCCTCGGGTTGCTCATCGCGTCCGAAGATCGCCTCGTGCGTTGCGTCGCCACCGATGGCGCGTTCGGGACGTACACCACCGTCGTGCCGTTCCTACGCAAATGGGTGAGTATTTACCTGAAACGCCGCAACTGGATCCGCAAGCGAATTCCGGACTGGTTCTACGGGATGCTCGGACTGGCTGCGATCAAGAAAGTCGCAAAGAAGCGGAACATCGAGTTCGTCAGCGTCGAAAAAGCGGTTCGCCGCATGAAGCAACCGTTGCTGATGATCCACGGTGGCGGCGATAACTACATCAAACCCGAGATGGCCGAAACGCTGTTCTCGCAGGCGAAGCGCGTGACTGCGAAGGAACTCTGGATCGTGCCCGGCGCGAAGCACAACCTCGCACTGCACGTAGCCCGCGAAGAGTATCACGCAAAAGTGATCGCGTTTTTCGACCGCCACCTCGGCGGCAACGTCCCGCAACCCGCCGCCGCACCCACGCCCCGCGTCCTCGTTCCCGTCGTCGCGTAGTCCACCGCCTTTTGGGGCAGTGAATTCCTCTCAGTGCCACGCACT
>JAYSYI010000575.1:0-3211 GCA_043727665.1 Limnoglobus sp.
CAACCCGCCACCGGGGCCAGACGGCAAAGAAATCCGCATGGTCGGCCTCGATTGCAGCATCATCATGAACCCCGCCGTCTGGGTGGCGAGCGGCCACGCGGCTGGGTTTGCAGATCCGATGATGGATTGTATGAATTGCAAGAAGCGGTATCGGGCTGACAAGCTATGGTCTGCTCAATACACAGACATCGAAGACGTGAAAGAGTTAAAAGACGAATACTTGGAAATCTTCGGAGTTGAGAACGAAGGGAAGGTAGTTTCATCTGCGACATTCGACGCAATCGAGAGTCGCATTAGTATACCGACAAAGGTAGTCATAACGGTCGAAGCTGATTCAAGGGAAGATGCCAAAGTCACGGCGGAAGGGTTGCTAACCAACTCACAGAAAAAGCTGTTCCGCAAATTATTTACCAGCGTTTTGCCAATTTCATTTGCACGTGAACACAAACGGACGTGCCCCGATCGAACATGCGGGGGGTTGCTCACCGAACCCCGTGCCTTCAACCTCATGTTCCAGACTCACACTGGGCCGATACAGAGTGATGAAAATATGGCATACCTCCGCCCCGAGACGGCACAAGGAATCTTCGTCAACTATCGGAATGTGCTGAATAGTACGCGGCTGAAGTTGCCGTTCGGAATTGGGCAGATTGGCAAGGCGTTTCGCAATGAGATCAACCCGCGAAACTTCATCTTTCGTTCGCGCGAATTCGAGCAGATGGAAATCGAATTCTTCTGCCATCCGAGCGAAAGTATGATGTGGTATCAATACTGGCGCGACTTGCGCAAGAACTGGTACTCCACACTCGGCATACAGTCCAGCAACCTCGTTCCGCGCGAACAGGGTCAAGAAGAACTTGCACATTACAGCATCGGCACGACGGACATTGAATACATGTTTCCGTTTAGTGATGAGCCTCAGGAACTCGAAGGTGTGGCACACCGGGGCGACTACGACTTGAAGGCGCATGCCAAGCATAGTGGCAAAGTGGACGACCTTGCGTACTTCGACGAGGAACGCTGGAACAATGATTCGCAAATGTTAAGTACACGTAGCTTCAAGGAATGGTTGAAGTCCGAACCGAGTGTTGAGGATATTGGCAAATACAAGTTCGTGCCGCACGTGATCGAGCCGAGCGCAGGTGCGGATCGTTTCACGTTGGCGGTGCTGACGGAAGCGTATCACGAGGAAGAATTGATCGACGGTAAGGGCCAGAAAGACACGCGCATCGTCATGAAGTTCCACCCGCGGCTCGCGCCGATCAAGGCTGCGATTTTCCCGTTGGTGAACAAGGAAGGCATGCCAGAGCTTGCTACCAAGCTGTACCGCGAACTAAAGCCGTTGTTCAACGTCTTCTACGACGACAAAGGCGCGGTTGGCCGACGCTATCGCCGCCAAGACGAAATCGGCACGCCGTTCTGCATCACGATCGACGGCGACACCGTCAAGGATGGCACCGTCACCATCCGCGACCGCGACAGTATGCAACAACGACGCATCCCGATGAGCGACGTGAAATCGGAAATCCAGGCCCGAATGATGCCCGGTTGAAATGGCCTTGACCGGCACCGCTTGCCCAATTTACCCTGTCGATACTGACAGGTGACATGGGGAGAGTGCCGACGATGCCGACGATCCACAAGATATTTTTGCTGAAGCTACTCGTTGCGATGGTGGCGATTTGCGGCCTGCTGTTCGGCATCCACGCGATTCAAGCGGGCCGCATCCCCGACGCGCTGAAGCGCCAAGCCGAGCGGGCGATCGACGCGAACAAGACCGACACGGCTGTGCATTACCTGCGGCAATATCTCGAATTTCGGCCCACCGATGTCGACGTGCAAGAACGGTTAGCGAACATCTTGCGTTCGCGTTCGACGGACACTTCGCGTTCCGAACTCGTGTTCCTTTACGACAAAATTCTGCGTGGCGACCCGAGCCGTGCCAGTATCCGCAAGGAAGCGATTGCGCTCTGTTTGAAGTTTGGGCGTTACACCGATGCGAGCAATCACGCGGAGGCGTACCTCAAAGATACGCCTTCGGATGCAGCGGTTTGGCAGCAACTCGCGCTGGCGCAGATCGGCCAACGCACCTTCGATGACGCAGACAAAAGCTTCCGCACTTCGCTCCAGTTCGACCCCAAAGAACCGACGACGTACTCGCGGTTTGCCGAGTTCCTTGTACGCGAACAGAAGCGACCCGGCGAGGCGAAAATCGTACTCGACCGTATGGTTTCGGAACTGCCAAACCTCGCCGATTCGTACGTGATGCGGGCGCGATTCGCGATTGTCACGCAGGGCGATACCGCACTGCCGACGGTGGCAAACGACCCCGTGATTCGCGACCTAAAGCAAGCGATTGCACTCGAGCCCAAAACGCCGGAACCGCGGTTGTTATTGGCCGAACGGTATCAGCGTCAGCGTGCCCCGCGCGATGCGCACGACGTGCTTGCGGAGGGCTTGAAGCAGACGCCGAACGACATTCGGATGATCCGCAGCTTGGCGTGGCTCGAATCGCATCGCGGCCACATTCCGCAGGCGATTACCGTACTCGAAGACGGCATCACAGCCACCCGCGACACCGCCGATTTACTGATCCCGCTTGGCGATTTATTGTTGCAATCGGGCGACACCGAGAAGGCACTGGAGGTGCTCGCGAAACTCGAAAAGCGACGCGGGCCGCTCGTGAAATTGCAAATTAAATACCTGCGTGGCCGGTTGGCAATGCACGCGGGGAAGTGGCCCGAAGCAATCGAAATGCTCAGTGAACTCCGTTCGGAATCGGCCGAGTTGCCGTTGCTCGAAGCCCAGGCAAATTTGCTGTTGGCTAACTGTCATCGGCGCGTGGCGGAGCCGGAAAAGGAACGCGAATGCCTGAAGTTGATCCTCGCGAAAGACCCGTCGAATATCGCGGCGCGGGCGATGCTCGGGCAGGCGTTTTTAAACGCGGGCCAACTCGCCGAAGCGATTCGCGAATACGAACTCGCCGCACAGAATCCGGCGGGCGCGGCCACTTACACCACCACAGCGATACAGATTAAAGCGCTGCGGCTGGCAGCGACGAATGCAACAAGCGATGCGTGGACGAAGTTCGAAACCGAAGCGGTGGCGAGCCTGAAAAAAGGCAGCGTCGACACAGCCGATTCGGTGCTGATTTTGACGGACGTGGCGTACTTGTCCGGGAAGTCGGGTGCGGCGTTGAACGCTCTCGAAC
>JAYSYI010000576.1:0-9741 GCA_043727665.1 Limnoglobus sp.
TTGCGGCCGAGCGCGGTTTCGAGCGACTTTTGGGCCGCGTCCATCTTGCTTTGCTTGGATCGCACGAGCCGCGGCACCCAGTCCATGGTGCGGAGTTCGTCGAGCATCGCCCCGCGAATCCGCGGCACGCAGTAGGTTTCGAATTTGACGCAGCGTGACAAGTCGAATGCCTCGATGGCATCGAGCAAGCCGAAGATGCCCGCGCTGACGAGGTCGTCGAGTTCGACGCCATCGGGCAGTCGTGCCCAGATGCGCTCGCCGTTATATTTGACGAGCGGCATGTAGTGCTCGACGAGCCGGTTCCGCATCTCGAGAGTCGGGTTGGCCCGATACTCTTGCCAAGCTTGCAGAATATCCGTCTCGATCCGGTTACTCACCATCGAACGTATCCTCCCTGATGTCGGGCGAGTATCAGGTTTGCGAATCCTTCGCACCGGTCGAACGGTTCCCTTTGCAGGGTCTCACATCGCCGTGAGCACCATTCGGCCGGACCCCCGGAAGGAAGACCGCGAGGAGGGCGTTCCACCGGGCATGGTGCGTGGGTTCCCCAACACCGCGCGTGCCCAGTTCATTCCTCGTCGGTCGCAAACCTGCGAACTCGCCAATCCCCCTACTGCATGGTCGGGAAGAGACCAAATACACGTGTCGCCTTTATCGGACGGTGGTTTTCATCTTCATGAAGCAAACCATAAAAATCGTGCCCCCGTTCGCATCGCAGAACCGAACCCACCCGCAAAGCCGTCGGAAGTACCCCGGTGTGACATGCCCCCATGTCACCACGCAGCAACGTTCCATCGCTTTGCAAACATCTGAGGTTCCCGGCCCCAGACGTCGGCCCATCTCGGTTGCGGTCCTGTGGCGGGGAGATAACGACAGCTGCCGATGCTGTCGAGAGGAAACCGCCTGAAAATTCGCACTTTTCGGCGCATTTCACGCGATGGGATACGGCAAAAATTACACTGGCTCACCCAATCTGTGCGGCTTACGATTTCTGGGAATAACCGTTGACAATGCATGTCACAATGGGATGATCAAATCCAAAAGCCCTGGGCTTATGTCCCTGGGTTTTAATAACCTTTTGAGATAGGATGCTTTCATGAAGACTCTCGACATACCGGTTTTGAATCGATTGCTCGATCCGGTCGGCCAACTGCTTTCTCCAGAGGTGGCCCGCAGACTTGTGGACTACCGATTCGATGCCAAGTCGCAAACTCGAATCGACAAGTTGGCCCGCAAGTGCAACGAAGGCCAGTTGACCGATAGCGAACGTTGCGAATATGAAACCTACGTCCAGACGCTCGATTTCATTGCGATTCTCCAGGCCAAAGCCCGGTCACTGCTCAAGCAATCCCCGGTTGCTTGATGCCACTTACCCTTCGCCAACTCGTCCGCGACCGGGCTGACTGCCGTTGCGAATACTGTCACCTCCCCGATTTCGCTGTGCCGGCTTCGACATTCCACGTCGAACACATCATTGCCAGGCAGCATGACGGGTCGGATGAACCCGAAAACCGCGCGTGGTGCTGTCACCGATGCAACCTTCATAAGGGGCCGAATTTGAGCGGGATCGATCCGCTCACCGGACACGTGGTTAGACTGTTTGACCCGCGCCGTCAGTCGTGGAAGCGACACTTCGAGTGGTTCGGTGCCGTGTTGATCGGTCGGACGCAGACCGGACGTGCGACCATCGCCGTCCTCTCCATCAATAATCCACACCGCGCCGAACTTCGCCAGATCATTATGGATGACGGTGATTGGCCCGAGGAGGATTGATTCGACGGCCGTCCCTGGGCTTTCGTAAGATGGATATCCAGGAGGAATCGTGATGTCGCGAACAATTCGTACGGCAGGGATGGCGATGATCTTTGGGGCGCTCGTTACGGGGGCGTTCGTGTGGCGGCCGTGGGCGGATGCCAGTGCGTTTGACCCCGATAAGCCTGCCAAACGCGATGGTTTTGCGGCGGGGCGCAACGAGAAGCCGAACGAGGTGGCTGTGAAACCGATTCCCTTCGATGCCAAGCGATCAATGCAATACCTCCAGTTACTCTGCGACATCGGCCCGCGCGTGAGTGGCAGCGAAGGGATGGCGAAACAGCAAGAGATCGTCGTCAAGCATTTCGAAGAGCACGGCGCGAAGGTCGTGAAACAAGAATTCTCCGCGAAGCAATTTAGCCGCAAAGACCGCGTGAATATGGTCAACCTCATTGCGTCGTGGTTCCCCGAACGGGAAAAGCGCGTGATGCTTTGCAGCCATTACGACACGCGACCGATGGCGCACGAGGAACCGAACCGCCAGAATTGGGGCAAGCCGTTCCTCAGCGCGAACGATGGCACCTCCGGCGTCGCGATGTTCATGGAACTCGCACACCAAATGAAAGAGTTCCCCACCGAGATCGGCATCGATTTCGTGCTGTTCGATGGCGAAGAGTATGTCTTCGAAACGACCGGCACGTTCGGCGGCGGCGACAAGTTCTTCTTTGGTTCCGAGCATTTTGCCGAAACCTACACCAAGACCCGCAGCACGCGCAAGTACCGGTACGAAGCCGCCGTGTTGTTCGACTTGTTCGCCCACCCCGGCGCGAAATTCCCCGTCGAGATGAACTCGTGGCAAGCGGCCCCCGAACTGGCGACGCAGTTCTGGGATATCGCCAAGAAGGTGAATGCGAAGTCGTTCGTCTTCGAACGCGGCGTCGAAGTGCAAGACGATCACCTGGCACTCAACCGTGCGGGCATCCCCGCAATCGATGTCATCGACTTTGAGGGTTATCGCAAACATTGGCACAAATTGTCCGACTTGCCCGAACAATGCTCCGGCGAACAGATCGCCGAAGTTGCGGGTGCGACCACCGCATGGTTACAATTGCGGAAGTGATGTCCGTCGTGCTTGGAGTGCATTATGTCTGTCAGCGCGGTACTCGAACCTTCGCCGCGATTGGACGAGGATGCACTTTCGCAAGTCTCCGACGACCGGCCGCCGCTTCTGCTCTTCGAACAAGTCTCGAAATGGTATGGCACCGTCCTCAGTTTGAACCAAGTGACGCTCGAACTGCGTGGCGGCATTACGGGCCTCGTCGGCGCAAACGGCGCGGGCAAATCGACCCTGATGAAACTGGCGACGGGTCAAATCCGCCCGACACTCGGCCAAGTGACGATTCGCGGCGTCGATGCGTGGGACTGGCATGCCCGAAGGCTCGTCGGTTACTGCCCCGATATCGACTCCTTTTACGAAGACATGACGGGCCGCGAATTCGTGCTCGCGATGGCGAAACTCTGCGGATTCCCGCACCGCGTCGCCGTCGCACGCACGGCGGATGTCTTGCAACTCGTCGGTATGACCGACCGGGCGGGCCGCAAACTGCGCGGCTATTCGAAGGGTATGCGGCAACGGATCAAGCTCGCGCAGGCGCTGCTCAACGACCCGGAATTGCTGGTTCTCGACGAGCCACTTTCGGGTATCGACCCGATCGGGCGGCAGGAGTTGCTCGAACTGTTTCGCGCACTGGCCGCACAGGGGAAATGCTTGCTGATTTCGAGCCACGAACTCGAAGAACTCGAGAAGTTGACGAACCATGTTGCGATCATGGCACGCGGGCGGGTAGCGGCAGTCGGTACGCTTTCGCGCATCCGCGACCGCCTCGACGATTTCCCGCTCGCGGTACGCATCGAAGTCGATGATGCAAAAAGCGTAGCAACGCGGTTACTCCGCCTCATCGACGTGACCGGCGTCGATGTCACCGACGAGCGTTCGCTGGTGGTGCGTGCAAAAAATCCGCCGCGCTTCTACCGCGAGTTCGGCCAGTTCGTCGTCCGCGAAGGCTTGAATCTTAGCCGAATGGAACCGCTCGACGACTCCGCCCACGCGATCCTCGGCTACCTGCTCGGCGGCAGCGGCAAAACCTGATCGGGTGATTCGTTTAGCCGCGCCGCGGAGTCTTCGGAGCGAAGCGCGGACTCGATGTGTCGGATACTGTCGCGAATGTTCCCGCCCCGCACTTTGCTACGCAAAGCCTACGTCCAACGCGACCGGATCCAATAATGTTCAATCCGCTGGGCTAAAGACCTGCGGCTACCAGAATAATAGGCTTTCGCCTTTGCACGCAGTAATCGTTTTAGCCGCGTGAAGTTTAGTTTTCGTCCAAGTACAGACTGTTCATGAATGAGTCAAAATCATCCGCGATCAGTTCAGGTTGTGTGTTCGCACCACTGATACATTCGAGTCCCCACCAGAAAATCGCTCCGGTATCGATACCAGTGAGTGCAAGACATATTTGGCCACCCGGACTATCGGCGATGGGCAGCAGATGATCCGGAAGCCGTCCAGATAGACCTTCTTTCGTGTCCATAATATCATATCCATCACCCGATTTTACGCCGAGGAATACCTCGACACCGCCACTTGGTTTCGCGGGTTGTCCATATTCTGGGAAGGCCATACCCGCGCCATGCACAAACCCGTATCGCGAAAGAAACTCGCGGTAGTCGACGGGAAGTGGATGCCCGATTGTCGTTTCAAAATCGAGGAGTACTTTCTCCGAAAGCCGAACCGGTTTATCGACCGGTTCCAGCCCTAACCGCTTCACGATTTGCTGGTATTTGTTGGGCATCGGCACTCATTGTTTAAAACCGTGCGTCGAAAGATCTCGCGTAACCACTTAGTCTTATGAAACTTCCCGGTGCGTCCTTCGTTCTTTCTTCTCTGGTAGCCGCAGGTCTTTAGCCTGCGCGGGGGCAAAAAACACTCAAAAACCAGTCGTGGCGAGTCTTCGAGACGCGACGCAAGAGGCCACCATCCCAATGGGTGCGGCTCCCTCCCATGATATCACCATGGGCTATGTGAGCGATCCTTTCAGGACCGAAGAATACCTGTCTCAAGATCAGGCTTACGAACTGCTCAAGCAATACACCGGACAGGATTTCGGCTACGATTCCGAACAGTGGGAGACGTGGTTAGCGCAGCACCCCGAATCGATCCGTCATTCGCCGCGGAGGACCGACGTTTAAGATCGGTTCGCTAGTGGCATCGATAACACTGTTGAAGGCTATGAAATGATGTGGTCAAAAGAACAAATTGTGATTGGCAAGCAATTGCACCTTGCTATTCGTCGCATCCAGCATGACGTGGTAGCAAATATATGCCAACAGAACCCCTGGATCATCACGGATCGCTATTGGACGGATAGAGAATCGTGGTTGAATCCAGCTGTGTATAGTGGCGATATCAAAATGGTCTCTCTCATGCTCGATATCGGCTACGACATCGATTCGTTAGATATGCCCGAGCAAAATTCAGCTTTAGCCAGTGCAATCGGACCTGGTCATTTTGAACTCGTGAAGTTTTTATTGGAACGCGGTGCCAACCCGAATCTCGGTCGGCCGATAATCGGCATGATCAATTCCCCGCACCGCGACCGCCAGCGCGAAATCATCGGATTGCTGCTCGATCACGGTGCCGACATTAACCGGCTCTACGAAATTTACGGAGATAAAAACCACCTCATGAGCGCCCTCGACTTTGCGGGTGGCAACGAAGAATTGTTCGGGTATTTAGTCAGTATCGGAGCAAAATCTTCCGAACAACTCCTCGCAGAATCGGGCCGAACATTAACGAAGCCAAGGCTATCGCAAGCTGACTCGATCATCGCATACTTCGAAGCAAATTTCGGACCCGTCCACAAGAAATCGCTCATCGAAGTCGTCCCAACGGGATTGCCAATTACCTTGCACGTGATACTGCCAACGAAAGCAAAAAACGTCGTCACATTCTTCACGACGGGCATGAGCGATCGTGCGATGACGGTTCCCAACGGGCAGGAAGAATTCCAGTATGCAGAGCTTTTCATTCAGTTGCCGGGTGACTGGCCGTTAGCAAAAGACAAACTTGCGAAACCGGAATTCCGTTGGCCGTTGACCGTATTACGGAACATCGCACGGTATCCGCACGACAACGATACGTGGCTCGGTGGCCCCGTAACCTTGATCGCGAATGACGATCCTCCACAGCCGTACCATCCCAGTGTTGGATTCACAACTATGATGCTCGTCGCCCAACATGTTGTGGATGATTCCGATGGAACAATCGTACAGTTGTATCGTGCCATACCACTTTTCACTGAAGAGCGTGATCTGGAGTTGCGAAAAGGGTATCAATCTCTCTTTTCCGCATTCGACCGGAATGGCATCGCCTTCGCCATGGATCTCAAGCGAAAGAACGTCGGAAAAATGAAGTAAGAACCAATTTGCGCCGCAAATCCAATGATGCAAACTACACGATCTTGCGTAATTCCGTCAGCAACCGGTCGATTTCGGCGTCGGTGCCGACGGTGATGCGGAGGCCGTCGTAGTTGTTGTAGTTCATGTAACGGATGAGGATGTTTCTTGCCTTGAGGGCTTCGTAGATCGGCTTGTGCGAGCGGTCGGTGCGGCGGCACCAGAGGAAGTTGGCGTGGCTTGGCGTGACTTGGAAACCGAGCGAGGCGAGTTCGGCGTGCATTCGGCCCCGCGTTGCCACGATCTTCGCACGGACATCGGCGAAGTACAGCGGGTCCGCAATCGCGGCGGTGGCGGCCACGAGGCTGAGCGCGTCGCAGTTGTACGAATCTTTCACTTTGGTCAGTTCGAGAATCGTGGCGGGGTCGGCAATCGCGATGCCGAAGCGGATGCCGGCGAGCGAGTACGACTTGCTGAAACTGCGCGTGACGATGAGGTTCGGGCAAGTTTTCAAAAGCGGAATGCCGTTCCACTCGGCGAAGTCGCCGTACGCTTCATCGAGGACGAGGGGCCCGCCGACTTCCTTCGCCAGCCGTGCCACGTCGGCCGGTCGCAAACAGGTGCCCGATGGCGAGTTCGGATTCGCGAGGAACGTGAGGTTCGCGCCGGACTTCGGCCACGGTTTCGGCAGTTGCCAATCGTCGGTGAATCGCACGGACTCGAACCGCGCACCCTGGATCTGCGCGAGCGTTTCGTAAAGGGTGTAACTCGGCGTCGGCGAGACGATCAGGCCGCCTTCCGGAACGAAGGCCCGAGTGAGGATCGTGAGAATATCGTCCGAACCGTTGCCGATGAGAATTGCGTCGGGTTCGACGCCAAGAATGCGCCCGGCGACATTGCGGAATGCCTCGCCGCTCGACTGCGGGTATTTGCGTAACGTGTTACCAGTCAGGGCGGCGCGAATGGCGTCGAACACCCGCGGCGACGGCGAGTACGGGTTTTCGTTCGTGTTGAGCTTGACGATGTCCGTCGCGTTGAGTTGCTCACCCGGTACGTAACCGGCCATCTGGTGGATGTTGTCGCGGAATCCGTTCATGGCTCTACTTCTTGACCGGGATCGGTGACGGCGTGGCGGCGACGACCGGTGGCGCGACACCGGCGGCGATTGCGGCCGCGGCTGCGGCAGCTGCGGCTGCGGCAGCAATCACTTTCTCGGGCTTGGGCTTCGGGCGGGCGGCGGGGCCGTTGTCGTTCGCACGCTGTTCGACGCTCGCGGCGTGGCCGGTCAGGCCTTCCTTTTTCGCGAGGTACACGACATCTTCCGCGATGTCTTTGAGGCCGTTGCGGGTGAAGCGCAACACGCTCGTTCGCTTGCGGAAATCGTTGGATGTCAGGCCGCTGCTGAATCGTGCAGTTCCCGATGTCGGGAGAACGTGCGACGGGCCAGCGGCATAGTCGCCGACGGCTACTGGGCTGAACGGGCCGAGGAAAATCGCACCGGCGTTGTTAATCTCTTCGGCGAAACCATCGGGGTCGCGGGTCTGAATGTGCAGGTGTTCGGGTGCGAGTGCGTTCACGCATTCGATCGCGGAGGCTTTGTCCGGTGCCAGCACGAACGCCCCGTAGCGCTCGAACGATTCTTTTGCCAAATCGCCGCGCGACAGCTTCGCGATTCGTTTGTTCAAGGCTTCTTCGACTTCGCCGAGTAGTGGCTCGTACCACGTAACGAGAATTGGCACACCGGGCGCGTGTTCGGCCTGCGCCAGAAGGTCCAAAGCCACATACGCGGGGTGCGCGGAGTCATCGGCGGCAACGACGATTTCGCTCGGCCCGGCGATGCAATCAATCGCAACTTGGCCGTAAACATACCGCTTGGCGAGCGCGACGAATTGATTGCCCGGACCGACGATCATCTCGACGGGCTTGAGGCCTTCGACGCCGTACGCCATCGCGGCAATCGCCTGCGCCCCGCCGATGCGGTAGACTTCCGTGATGCCGAGTTCGTGGCAGGCCGCGAGCATGTCTTTGTTGTAAGCACCCGTGTCTTTCGGCGGCATACAGACGATGATATCCTTCACGCCCGCCGACTGTGCGGGAACGATCGTCATCAGCAACGTGGAAGGATAGGCGGCCGCACCACCGGGGCAGTAGACGCCAACGCGGCTCATGGGGCGATAGCGCATCGACAGTTCGTGCTGCCCGGACACGCGCAGTAAGGCGTCTTGGTGCAGCAATCCGGACTGGAACGAATCGACGTTGTAGCGGATGCGGCGAAGCACATCGAGGTATTCAGGAGCCGCCGCCGCGTGGGCTTCGGCGATCTCCGAAGGCTTCACGCGGATGGCGTCGGCCTTCAGTTTCACCTTGTCGAGTTGCTCGGTGTATTGCAGAACGGCAGCGACGCCTTTGGCCTTCACATCGAGGCAAATGCGTTCGACGGCTTGCGTCGGCGTCAGGGCTGCGCCGAATACGGCGAGCGTGAGCTTCTTGCTTGCGGGAGTAGTGATTTCGGAATCGGGCCGGAACTGATCGCGAAGTTTGGCAAGTTGCGAATTCGCGTTGTTCGCCGTTAAATCGATACGACGAATTTTCAAAGCACCCATGTCTGGACTACCCGGGTTTCGTACGACATGGAGGTAGCGTCGGTGATACCGATTCGCTCCGTAGCATGTCGATGTAATTTATACAAAAAATGCAGTCCAACTGCAACATTTCGATCGAAAATCGCTGCCATTGTCGAGTAGTATGTTGTTTTTTGGCAACGGCTTACGACGATTATGCTGAATGTGAATCCCGAAGGGTGTCAATCCGTCGCTTTTTTCCTACGCGATGCCCAGCGAGCGACGAACGTGAGGCTGCCGATTGCCGCCAAGCCGATGGCGGCCATCACCCAACGCATCGGCCCCGTGAACGCGGCGCGGTCGGGACCATCGACAATGGAAGCCGTCTCTGTGGCCACGGGCGGAATGGTGAACGTCGTCTTGGCGGTGTGACCGGCCCCGGCATCGACGCGAACCGCGTACTTTCCCGTCGGTGGCGCATCGAATTTCCAGACGCCGTGACTATCCGTTTTCCCATCGGCAATCACGACATTCGCCGCATTGAAGACCGACACTTTCGCATCGGGTGCGGGGGTGTCGTCGTCGTAAAACGCCTCAATCGTGATTTTGCCATCGCGCAGTTTGACATCGATCCCGACCGCGTGCGCCTGCGACACGGATGCGAATCCCAAACAGACGACCACGACCGCAAGGTATCGACGCATGGCAAAATCCAGTGGAAAATATCGAGTTCCGAGTGCAATTTTACGAAATCGTCGCACGGGCGTTGGATCGCGTTGGATTTTTTGACCGAACTCTACGCGTGATACAATACCGGCACGTTGAAACGTACGCCATCTGGTTGAGGTGCCGACACGATGTTCCGCTCGCAAAGTCCGCTGCCCGCGCTCATCGCTTGGTGTCGTGCGCTCAAGTACGGGCTGGATGCGGGGTTGTCGCCGGTGAAAGTCTTTCAGCAACAGGCGAAGTCTGG
>JAYSYI010000577.1:0-3209 GCA_043727665.1 Limnoglobus sp.
TTCGGTTTCGATGGCGAATGCCTCGACGTTTTTGAACAATTGGCGATACGCACAACCGCGACCATGGGGCAACGTCGTTTGCGGCGAAGCGTCGGTGCAACTTCGTGCGGACGATGAAACGACGGGCTTCGGCGTCGATGTGGCGTATGTTTCCGCCGATGTCATGGTGGCGCAAAGCAACGAGCATACGATCATTCACGGCTTGCCGACGCTGATCGTGGAAATCACTTCGCCGAGTACGGTTTTGGAAGACTTACACGAAAAGATCGACACGTATCTCACGGCAGGGGTACGCCTCGTTTGGGTGATCGACCCGCACGATCGGACCGTCACGATCTATCAGCCCAACGATGAACCGACGTTCGCCAATGCCCGCCAAGAACTGACCCGTGGCGACGTACTGCCCGGCTTCGCGGTGCTGGTTTCGCGATTATTCGAGTAACTGCCGTTTGTAACGGTCCGGCGATTGCGCCGGATGTTGCATGCCGAAACGATTGCCCGTTGCGTACCTCTTGGCATTCGAACAACTTGCGATTTTGCACTTCGATATTGTTGCCCCCATGCGGTTCATCGGGAATATTTGTGGCAATCTGACCAAGGACGGCCGGTAGCCAGTCTGCGTACGGTCCAGATGCCACGCACAAAGGATGGATCCGATGAAGATGCCGACCGTCGCGAGTTCCCTCGCGATTCCCTTCTTGTTCGCCATTTCGGGCCAAGCCCAAGCCCAGCATATGTCTCCCTTCCCGCAGATGGGTTGCGGCGGTCACTGCGTTGGCTTATTCAGCAAACTTCACCAGCACGGCCCGCTGTTTAACTATGGCCCGTACTACGGCTACTACCCGTTCGAGCCGTACGGACCGTGGACGTCGGACCTGCGTTACAACCCACCGCAAAACAACTGTGCCGATGGTCATTGCGGTGGCAGTGGCTGTTCTAGCTGCGGTTCGCGTGCGGGTTGGGGTCGTTACGCCCTGACGACACTCGGCAACGTCTTCCATCGTGTCCACCCGCTCGCACATCGCCAAAAGTCCAGTGCGTGCAGCAGCCCAAGCGGTTGCAGTTCGAGTGAAGTCGTTAGCGCGACGGTCGCACCGGCTAGCGAGACGAGTACACCCGCGCCACTGTCGCAACCCGCACCGATGGTCATGCCAACGGAGAACTCCGGTGCAGCGGGCGTGTTGACCGGTCGGGTGAAGTAACACTGGCAATTTGAATCGGTGAATCGGATCGAGCGCGACGTGGGGATTACCCGTACGCCAGCCACAAAAAACGGATCGTTACCGGGTCCGAAAGCCGACGCGAACGACGATCGTCGGGCATGCTGTTGAGGTCGAATTCTCGGTGCGCTCGCAGGGAGTGTGCCAACGTTTCAAGGATCGAAACTGCCGAGAGGGATTATGAAGACATTTTTCTATTCGCTAGCTGCCATTGCGATGGTCGCTGCCACTACGGTCGATGTTCGTGCAGGTGGCTGTTCCGGCCCAGGCTGTGCACAATCGGCCGCACCGACGACGCACCCGCAAGGCCCGTTCGCGAAGTTGTTCGGGAAGAACCCGCTGCCCGCGTTTCAGGCCGCCCCGTGGTACCTGTACTGGCCGTACAACGGTCACTTCCAGACGCCCGCCCCGTTGATGGGTGCGTACTACGCCCCGCCGTCGGGCCCCGCGATGAACCCGTACTTCCCAAGTGGTGGCCGCTAAGCGGTTCGCGACAATGACATTGATTCGCCGATCCGTCGCCGTGAAGGGCCAACGCTCTTCTGTGCGGCGGATCGGTTTTTTTATCGTTCTCCCGTCGTAAACGACGCACGTATTCGGGTATACTGTCCCAATTCGATGTTGGTTCTAATATCTCTTCCTAGTAGCTGCGAGATACATAATGTCCAATCCCATTCATGGCGAACTCGTTCCCGTTGGCGGCGGCGATGCGATCCCGTTGATTCGCGATGTGATGACCGTCGGCCGACGCAAGTCGAACGATATTTGCCTCGAATTCGCCAACGTATCGAGTCAGCATTGCGAATTCACGTTCAAGGCGGGCGTTTGGTACGTTCGCGATATGCGGAGCCAGAACGGCACCAAAGTGAACGGGGAACGAGTCGCGCAGCGGCTCGTCAAACCGGGCGATCTCATCGGCATCTCCAGCCATCAGTTTAAAATCGAATACCAACTCTCGGCCTCGGCACAAATTGTCGCCGAAGAAGCCGCCCAAGCCACGGAAGACGTCTTTGCGCAGTCGCTAATGGAGAAAGCGGGACTCGCGAAACCGAAATCGGCAAAAGTCGATTGATCTGTGCCGACTCTTCGTAAGACAATATCTACGGGTTTCGGACGAATTCGCGGTTGCGTGCAGGAGCGGAGATGTCTCAATCTTTGGTGGGCAAGGTTGCGGTGGTGACGGGGGCGTCGTCGGGGATCGGTCGGGCCACATCGGTGGCGCTGGCGAAAGCCGGTGCCGATGTCGTGCTGAACTACTACTCCGCCGAGCAGAACGCGATGGAAGCCGTCGAAGAAATTCGGGCGATAGGTCGCAAAGCGATAACTTCCAAAACAGATGTTTCCGACCCGGTTGCCGTCGATGCCATGATCGCCGAAACGGTGAAACAACTCGGGCGGATCGACATATTCATCTCGTCGGCAGTGTACAGCGATCGCGAGCCGTTCCTGACGGCGGACCTCGCAGGGTTTCGGCGCACGATCGAAGTCTCGATGTTCGGGGCCTACTACTGTTTGCGGGCGACTTGCAACCAGATGGTCAAGCAAGGGCAGGGCGGTGCGGTGGTAATCGTTAGTTCGCCGCACGCGCAAATTGCGTTCCCAAATGCGATGGCGTACAACATGGCGAAAGCCGCCATCGATCAGATGGCCCGCACGGCAGCGTGCGAACTCCTACAAGAGAAAATTCGCGTCAACATTTGCTACCCCGGCTGGACCGACACGCCTGGCGAACGCAAGTTCTTCACCGAAGAGATGATCCAAAAAGCGAGCAAGTCATTACCTTGGGGCCGACTGGCGACATCCGAAGAAGTCGCACGCGCGATTCTGTTCCTCGCAGAACCAGCCTCGGATTACATCACGGGCGAAATCCTTCACGTCGATGGCGGGCTGTTCTTGCCGTACTGGTCCAAGCGCGACACGGGCGAGTTTTAACCGTTGCGGTGCCGCCCGATTTGGCGTTATGATTGTAGTTGCGCCAACATGCACGTA
>JAYSYI010000578.1:0-3199 GCA_043727665.1 Limnoglobus sp.
GCATTTCCTGCCGAAGGGCCGGCCGTCGCCTACGGCAAGCTGAATTCGACGATGCAGGTATGGACGATACCGGGCAAAACGCTCACGCCCCAAGATGGCCACTTCAGTGCGGTCAGCCAGATTCGCTACACGCCCGACGGCAAGCAGATTTTGACGTTCGGACTCGATAACAAGATCGTGCGTTGGGATGCGAAGACCGGTAAAGAACTCGACAATTACAGTCACTTCGCGAATGCGAGCCACCGTTGGCCGAGAGTGTGGCAATTGTACAGTGCCACACTCAGTGCGGATTCGGAGTCGATTTACCTGCCGAATGGGAATGGGCTCGCGCGGGTGAACATCCAGACAGGCGAAGAAATTCACTCGCTATTCGTGCCGAACCGACAGAACAATAGTTCGGTTAGCGGTTGGGTGAGTACGTCGATCGATGGCAAGCGACTCGTCGCGAACGTGCAACATTACGTGCGAAATACCAACGTCTTTTCCAACTGTGCGTGGGACACCGAGAGCGGGCGTTTGGTGGTCGATCACCGAATTGCCCAAGATGAAAAATCGCCGTTCAACGTCATGGGAATTTGCAGCGGTGCAACCCCCGATGGCACGATGATGGCCAGTGTGGTTGCGAAGGGCGATCGAAACCACAATGGCCCAATGCAACTGGAATTCCATTCGTTCGATTTGCGTACCGGCTCCCGGATCGCCCAAGGCTCGGCGTCGCGCACGTCGGCAAATGACAATTCGATTGCGGTCATAACGGCACCGGACAATCGCTCCGCGATCGTTATGCAATCGACCACGATACAGATGTGGGATATTCCCACCGCGAAGATTTCGCGGACGATCTTGAATGCCTCGGTCTATGGATCGTCGCCTCGATTCAGCCCGAACGGTCGGCTATTCGCGATTTCGATGTTTAAGACAAAGCTTGCGTCTGCGGGCGTGGGTAGGAATACTATGGTTTCGAACTACACGATCAGCATTTTCGAATGGGCTTCGGGGCAAATTCGCAGCGAAATTCCGGTCGATACGACACCACCGCATTGGCTCTGTTTCAGCCCCGATAGCACGCGACTCGCCATCGGTGCGGGCGATACGTCGGTGCTGATTTACGACGTGGCGGATTCGAAATGGGCGACCGAGAAACGGACCGCGCCCGATGCACTCTGGGATGCGTTAGCAGGCGATTCGGCGAAACGCGCTTGGGACGCCATCCGCGAACTGTCGGCCCGTCCCGATATGGCGATGCCGCTGCTGACCGAGAAGATCAAACCGATCGTGGCGACCGAAAAACCGACGAAGGAACAAGTCGCGAAATGGATCGAACAACTCGACGCACCCGCATTCGCAGACCGGGAATCCGCAAGCCAATCGCTAACGAGCCACGGAAAATACTTCGAGACCGACCTGCGAGCCGCAATCGAAACGACGACATCGCTCGAAGTCAAAGAGCGATTAGAAAAGATCGTGGAAAAGATGATGAAACCGGTGCTGCCAAACGTAACCGAAGCGCGTGCAATCGAGTTGCTCGAACGCATCGGCACCGCCGACGCCCGCGCCTTGCTGACGAAAATCGCCGCCGGCGACGCAACGCACGCGCTGACAAAAGACGCCGCCGCAAGCCTCAAACGACTGCCAAAGTAGCCCTCTCGCTCCACGAGAGGTAAGCGACATTAGCCGCGACGCGGAGTCCTCGTAGCGGAGCGCGTGGACTTCACCCATATTCATATGATCGCCGAATATGGGTGACGTCCACGCGCTCCGCTACGCAAAGCCTGCGCGTCGCGGCTAATTGAACAGAACCTGGATGCCTTGCCCGCCGAACAGAAAGACACCTCATGCGATCTCTTGCGTTTCTTGCTCTCGTTGCGTTGCCGATTATCGCGAGTGCGGCCGAACCGGCCGCGCTCACGTTCGTGCAGCCGTTGCCGCACCAGGTCGTTCAGCGATTTGGGTTTGCACCCGAACGCAAGTCACTCGGTGCTGCCGAAGTGGCGATTCGTGGCGCGATGCCGGCGGGGTTGGCGGCGGGCACGTGGGAGTTTCGTGCGGTACTTGCGGGGGAACCTGCGAAGAACGATGCCGGTTGGGAAGCGATTGCGGTTCGCACGAATGGCCTGCGTTTCGAAGGGATTGCGAACGTGCCGGCCGGGTGGCATCGCTTCGAGGTGCGTTGCCGGGCGGCGGGCGCGGTCGTGTCGCTCGGTGCGATTGAGCCAGTCGGCGTTGGCGAATTGTTCCTTGTAGGCGGGCAGTCGTACGCGACGAACTGCAACGATGAACGCTTCAAAGTGACCGATGCGAAACTGCGGGTGAGTGCGTACGACAGCGTGAAGAAAACGTGGGCGGTGGCGCACGACCCGCAGCCGGTGTTCGATGGCAGCGATGGCGGTTCGATCTGGCCGCCGCTCGGCGACCGGCTGGCGAAGGAGTTCGGCGTGCCGATTGGCTTCGCGAACGCCGCTATCGGTGGGTCGTCTTCCGAACAGTGGATGCCGAACGGGACGTTTCAGCCGCGCATGGCTGCCACCGGCGTGGCCATCGGTGCGTTTCGTGCGGTGCTTTGGCAGCAGGGCGAATCCGATGTCATCATCAAAACGCCGACCGCGAAGTACGTCGAGAATATTCGCACGATCCGCACGACTTGCGCGAACAATTGGGAGTACGATGCGCCGTGGTTGCTCGCGAAATCGACGCACCACCCGACGGTTTACAACGATGCCGAGGGCGAAGGCCGCATTCGTGCGGGGATTGATGTACTCGCGAAATTGCCGGGCTTCCGTGCTGGCCCCGATACCGACACGTTAACGGGCGAGAATCGTGGTGATAAGAAGTCGCGCCAGCACTTCACGGCGGTTGGCCAAAAGCGCGCTGCCGACATGTGGTTCGACACGTTGAAAGTCATCATCGCGGAACCGGGCCGCGAGCCAGTCTCCGCACTCCGATTGTGGGAACCGGCGTGGGCATCGAAAATTGTCCACCGCGAAAGTAGCGTGTTATTACGCAAGACGGCAGACAGCCCCGCGATCGCGCGACTTGCGTTCCCCATCGACAAGATTCTCAGCATCGAGAACGCGGGCCGCACGCAGCGTTACGACATTCCAAAAGCCGATGGGATGACGATCACCATCGCGAAACCGGAACCGGTCGAACCGATTTTGGAGAAGGATTTTTACCTGCTGAAAGACGCGCCGAATAGCTA
>JAYSYI010000579.1:0-9707 GCA_043727665.1 Limnoglobus sp.
AGCATAATGCCGAACGCGGTCGTCGGTTGGCCCTGAATCACCGCTTCGAGCATCGGCAGCACGCCCGCCGCGAGCGTCCCGATATACGGCACGTACGTGAACACGAACGTCACCACGCCCCACAGCAGATATTGTTCCAGACCGCAAACGTACTTGTAAAATAGGCACAAAACGACGGCGAGCACGAAGTTGACGATCGTTCGCCAATACAGATACGTGCGGATCGACTCCGCGATGGCGGCGAGAGCCGCCGTCACGCGGCCCTGGGTATCTTGGCTCGTCCCGAAGATCGCCCGCACCTTCTTCGCCAACAATTCGGCTTCGAGCAACAAGAACAGCACGATGAACAGAATCAGCACCAATTCCGTGAGTTGACGCAGTCCGACCCCGGCGATTCCCTTGATCGAATCGGCGACGTTTTGCGGCGTGAACAGTTCCTTCACGCTGCGGTAAACGTTCGACTCATTCGCCTTGAGCGGCAGAATTCCCTGGAATCGCGCCGTCGGGAACATCGCGTGCAAGTTCTCGGCGACATCTTCGTACTTTTGCTTCCAGCCGTCTTTGCCTTCTTCCGACGATGGCAAGCGGTTGATGAACTGCGGAATGGCGGCGGCGGCGATCACCGTCACGGTGCCCGCCATCACAATCAGGATCATGATCGACGAGAAGCAGGCGAAGAACCACGGCAGCCGCAGTTTCGTGTGCAACCCGGCCGCGAGTGGGTAAAGCAGCGCCGCAAGTAGTGCGGACATTGTCAGCGGGATGAAGATCGACGAGCCGAAGTAGAGCGCCACGGAGACGCCGAGCATCCCCAGGAAGTTCAGCCCGTATCGCGTGAACGCCGTCAGGTTGAGATTCATTTGCGAACGCCTTTTTCTCAGCCATCGATCAATTCTGCGGCACAGAGCGTGTTGTACAGTAGCATCGCAATAGTCATGGGGCCAACCCCACCCGGAACGGGCGACAACCAGCCCGCCACTTCGGCCACGCCTACATCGACATCGCCGACCAGTTTCCCATCGACGAACGACGTACCGACATCGATCACCACGGCACCCGGTTGCACCATTTCGGGCCGGATGCAATTCGGCACGCCCGTCGCCGCAATCAGGATGTCTGCGGAACGGCAGATCTCCTTCAAGTTCGCGGTCCGCGTGTGCGCCACGGTCACGGTCGCATCGCACCCCGCCGGGTTCGCCGCCGTCGGCTTTTGCATGAGCATCAACGCGAGTGGCTTACCGACGATGTTACTGCGCCCGACGACAACGGCATGTTTTCCCGCCCACGGAATGTCATTCCGGGCCACGAGTTTCACGACGCCATGCGGCGTACACGGGTAGTAACGCGGGTGGCCGGCGGTCAGTCGGCCGACGTTTTCCGGGTGAAAGCAATCGACATCCTTCAGCGGCGCGACCGCGTGAATGACGGCCTCTTCGCGGATCTGCTTCGGGAGCGGAAGCTGAACCAGAATGCCGTGAACCGCCGGGTCCGCGTTGAGTCGATCGATCAGAGAGAGGAGTTGCTGTTCAGAAGTATCGGCCGGAAGGGTGTGCAACCAGTTGGCGATGCCAATTTCGTCGCAAGATTTTCGCTTGTTGCGTACGTACGTCTGGCTAGACGGGTTCTCGCCAACGAGCACCGCCGCCAACCCCGGAGGCCGTTTGCCCGCCGCAATCCGCCTGGCCACCGTTGCCGCCATCTCGCTGCGCAAGAGCTGCGCAAGAACTTTCCCATCGAGTCGTTTCGCCGTCATGGCCACATTCCCCGTGTTGTAGGCGAGCGGGGGAGGTAACTCAGGTAACTCCCCTGATCCTTCCCGCGTCGTCGGCAATATCCATTCCCATAGCGCATGACAGTGGCAGGATCAGGGTGCTTACGCACCCCGTTCGCCGAGATCGATCCCGAGTGCTGCGCAGAGCTTTGGTAGCGATTCGCCCGATGTGCCGTATAAGCCGATGTCGGCCATCGTGCTCGCTTCGGTTTGCGTCAAATTACACTCGATGACGGTTGCGGGCGATGCGCGATCTTGCTGCTTCGCGATCGGTATCAGGCTTGCGGCGGGGTAGACCACGGCGGATGTGCCGACGACGAGCAATACGTCGCATGTCTCCGCTGCACGCTCGGCGTGTTGCCAAACGTCGGGCGGCAGCATCTCGTGGAACCAGACGATATCGGGGCGAAGCATCGCGCCGCAATCGACGCACATCGGTAACTCGGCCAGCACGTCGAGACGGCGATCGCGAATAATACCGCACTGAGTGCAGCGCGTTCGTCGGAGGCTGCCGTGAATTTCATGCACGCGCACGCTACCGGCTGCTTGGTGCAGGCCATCGACGTTTTGCGTCACCAACGTGAACTCTTTCCAGTGGCGTTCCATCGCGGCCAGCGCGTAGTGCCCCGCGTTCGGCTGCACGGTCTTCACGTTAGCCCGCCGCGCGTTGTAGAACTTCCAGACGAGTGCCGGATCGCGTTTGAAGCCGCTCGGCGTAGCAACATCTTCGATGCGATGACCTTCCCAAAGGCCATCGGATGCGCGGAACGTCGGCACACCACTTTCCGCCGATGCCCCCGCGCCGCTCAGCACAGTGACCGTTTTCGCGTTGCGAAGTGCCGCAACGGCCTTCGCGAGTTCTTCTGATGGCATCGGTAGCTCCTCGAATCAAGGCGATTTTTTCGCGTGAACGTGATCGTACACCGCTTTGCCGATCTTGGCGATCGTCAGTTGCGCGGCATTGTCGAGTACCCAGCGTTGATCTTCGTTCTCGTTCGTTAGCACGACAACGATCACGGGGATCTTTCGCTTCTTGGCGGTGTCGGTCGTATCGGGAATATACAGGATACCCGCATCGGTACGCACCTGATTCGTCGCGCCGGTTTTGTGTGCTATCACGGTGCCTTCCGGCAAAAAGCGTACGAGCAGTTCCTTGTCGTCGTTCGCTTTCAAGTGTGCAATCATGGCTTGGCACGACTCCACACTCGCCGCTTTCTCCGTGTGAATGAGTTCGAGTAACTTCAAGGTTTCCTTCGCCGTTGTCGAGCCAAGTTGATACTTTTCCGATCGCGGCATATCGACCGATGAACTACTTCGCTTGTAAACCTTCGAGTTAATTCGCGTTTCGGGTATGCCAAGCTTCATAGTATTAATATTAACACTCTTAATACCTACGCGATCGAGCACCATATTGGTGGCGGTATTGTCGCTGTAGCGAATCATCAATCGAATGCCATCGCGAATCGAGAGCGTCGTACCATCGGAAAAATGATCGGTCAGGATGCCTGCGCCAGGCACTTTGTCGTCTTTCAACACCGTCATCATTTTGGTTAAATCGAGTGTCTTCTCGTCGGCTTGGCGATACGCTTCGACCATGACCGCGAGTTTGATCAGGCTCGCGGTTTGCATCACGTCGTCGGGGTTGTGTTCGTACGCTTCCCCCGTGGTCAGGTTCTTCACCGCGATGGCGATCTTCCCCTTATGGGCATCGATAATCGGCTTGAGTTTTTCCGCAAGTGTCGGCTCCGCAGCCGAGAGCGGAATTGTAATCACGAACGCGAGGACGGCAACGAACAGACGCATCGTTTACCCTTTCCGTGTCGGGTTTTTTAAGCGAACCAGCGGTGAAACCCGCCATGTTGCAGTACGGTATCGTCTAATATATTCGATGTCATCGAAGATTTGTCACGCAAAGTTCGGTGCGTCTGCGGGTGAGCGATATTCGGTGTAGAAAAAGCCGCGGACACTGGGGCCTTCCCGACTATGGATAACCGGGCGATTCCGGTCTGGATTGTGGATATTCACAATGAGTGTGGCAGCATCTTCGAGCGGATAATTCGGGTCGTAGATGTGGATCGTAATGTCGCCAGTCGCTTCGAACGTCTCGTAAGCATATGCGAGCACTTGGTGATTCTTGCCCATTTCCTTGGGGTTAAACGAGTGCGCTTTCACGAGGCCAAGTGCTACGGTTTGCCCCGCATCGAGCGAGGCACGAATCCGCGGCCACTCATTTTCAATCGTTAAATACGAGAGTCCTTCTTGCACTTTCACGCCGCCGAAACTGCGACTACTACCGGGGCGACGCATCCAGTCGTAGTATTTCAACACGCCGAACGGCAGGTTGAAACTATCGATGAGGCGATGGCACAAGTAGCGGAAAACCGGCGGTGTGGCTTCGGGTGGTGGCACGATGCCGAAGCGGTGCATGTCCATCGCGGCGAAGACCATACCTCCGCAAACGCCACCGTTCGCATCGCCAATGGAAATGCGACCGAGCGGCGTCGGCACTTCCAGCACCGGCGTCCCCGGCGGGAACCAGTTCGGAAACGCAAACCCACTGCGGGACGGGACAAAATCCGGCACAGTCGCACTTGGCATAGTGCAGGAAATTGTACGAATTCTAGAAGCGGCGGTGAGTTTGCGAATACGAACGTGCGTTGCGTTCGCGGGGTTGCCTTCGCCGTCGCGAGGTGCGTTCTGGTGACGGTCTGGTGTCGGAGCGCTTCAGCGAGAAGATCGCGAATGCCAACAAAGTCGGCACGATGATTAGACTTGCGAAGAACAACAACACCGCGACGAGTTCCACGGCCATAGCAAAACCTCCACCGCAATTTTACACCAGTGCCTTCACGATTGCTTCGGTGAACTCGGTCGTGCTGGCGGTGCCGCCGAGATCGCTGGGGCGAACGTGGCCTTCTTTCAGAACTGCTTCGACCGCGTGAAAGATTCGGCTGGCGGCTTTGCCTTCGTCGATTTCTTTCAACATCTCAATGGTAGGCAGAATCAACGGCAGAGGGTTGGCGCGGTCGGGTGGCACCGCTTCGTGGGTCGCGCCGTAAACGGCTTCGAAAACTTTCACGCCGACGCCGACGTTCATCGCCGCGGTCGCGCTGATGCCGCCGATGAGGCCCGCACCGAGGTCCGAAAGCAAGTCGCCGTACAGGTTTCCCGCTGCCATCACCTCGAATTGTTGGGGCCGCGTGACGAGCTGCATACACGTATTATCGACGATCATTTCCTTGGGAGCAATCTCCGGGTAGCCGTTGGCGACGCGGCGGAAGCAGTCGAGGTACAGCCCGTCGGCCATCTTCAGAATATTCGCTTTGTGAATGCAGTGGATCGACTTTCGCTCTTGTTTTCGAGCTAATTCGAAGGCATATCGAAAGAACCGCAGGCAGGCGACTTCGGTAACGATCTTGAAGCTCTGCACGACGCCCGGCACGACTTCGTGTTCGCTCGCGGTGTATAGGTCTTCGGTAATTTCGCGAACGAGCAGGAAGTTCACGCTGCTAAACCGGCTCGGCAAACCGGCGAGGTTGAGGATCGGCCGCACCGATGTGAACAGCCCGAGTTTCTTGCGGAACTCGACGTTGTAATTCGTCGGCACATCCGGGCCGTGCGCCGTCGGCGTGCCCGCGCCTTTCGGCTGAAGCAGCTTGGTTTTCAGGGCAATTCCACTTTCGCGAATCGCATTCAGCGCCTCGTCGGGAATGGCATCGAGGCCCTGTTCGAGTGCGGCCCGCCCGGCAGTAAACACGCGAAACGCCAGCGGCACGCGCGCCGCTTCGAGGATCCGACGCACCGACATTTCCTGATCGAGACCGATACCACCACCCTGAATTAACACGACTGTACGCACGGGCCACCCTCCACTTTTCGTTGCCACAACAGAAAGAATTCGCTGGTTTTCGTGGGACTTTCGGCAGGTTACGCCGGGGAGAGAGTGTAGTCGCACGTTCGCGAGTATCTTACCTATTCGCCGAATGTTTGCCATTCGATTGGAGCCGATGCGATGTCCGACGTTCTATTTTTCGATGCGATTACTGCCGCCGATGCGCCACAAGTCGGCGGAAAAGGCGAGAGTCTGGCACGCATGTCGCAGGCGGGGCTACCCGTGCCGCCAGGGTTCGTCGTCGGCACCGGTGCGTATATTCGCTCGAATACCAATGGAATTCGTAGCGATGCGAACTTGGCGAACGCGGTGCGCGAAGCGTATCGCACGCTCGGTGACAGTGCGGTGGCAGTGCGCTCATCCGCCACAGCCGAAGATGGCGCCGAAACGAGTTTCGCTGGGCAGCAAGAAACGATTCTCGACGTGACCGGGGCAGAGGCGGTGCTCGACGCCATCGACAAATGTTGGAAATCGTTGCACACCGAGCGCGCCGTGGCGTACCGCCAAAAACAAGGCGTGAACGACGACGGTCTGGCGATGGCCGTCGTCGTGCAAACGCTCGTCCCTGCCGAGGTCGCGGGCGTGTTGTTCACACGCGATCCATCGGACGCTGCCGCCGAACGAATGCTCGCGGAGGCATCGTGGGGGTTGGGCGAAGTCGTCGTCTCCGGCCGCGTCACACCCGACCGCTTCACGTTATCGCGAACCGATGACACGGTCATCGAGAAGCATCTCGGCACGAAGGAAGTGGAAATCCGCAATCGACACGAAGTGCCAGTGACACCGGGCCGTCAGCAGCAATTCTGCCTGAGTGACACCGCACTATCGCAACTCGTCGTGCTCGGCAAAAAAGTGGAAAACTTTTACGGTAATGCGCGCGACATCGAATGGGCGTACGTTGCGGGGTCGTTCTCGCTTCTGCAAGCTCGCCCGATCACTGCGGGTAGCGAGCGCGACGCGATTCGACTGGAAATCGTGGCCGAATTGCAGGCGAAGGCCGAATCTCGCGGCACCGTGTGGGTGCGTTACAACCTCAGCGAAGTGCTACCCGAACCGACGCCGATGACGTGGGGGATCGTGCGGCGATTGCTCGCCGCCGACGGCGGATTCGGTGCGATGAACCGCGATCTCGGCGCGCAACCGGATGCATCGCTCGGCTCCGAAGGTGCGTTCGATCTCGTCGCGGGTCGCCCGATGGCGAACCTGTCGCGGATGCCGCGACTGCAATTCGCCCGCCCGCCATTCGAGTATCCGCTCGCCGAATTTCGCGCGAATCCGAAGATCGCACTCGACCCGAAGCCGACGCTGAACCCGCTGCGCGATGGCTGGAAAGCGTGGTTCCGCCTGCCAGGGATCGTCTGGCGGTTATCGCGAATGTCGTCGATCACGCGACGCCGTGCGGAAACATTTGCGGCAGAATTTCGCACGACCATTGCGCCGCCGTTCGTCGCCGAAGCGCAAGCGGCACTCGCCCAAAACTGGGCAACGCTCGACCCACCCGCACTCCTTGAAATTCTCAATCGCTGGGTAAACAAGACGCTCGTGGAGTTCGCGCGCGACAGCCTGAAGCCGACGGTGTTTGCGGACATGATGTGGAACGGTACGCTGGAAATGCTCGTGCCGAAGCTCGGTGAGGCCCGCGTCAAGGCCGCCATCGGAGAACTCGCACTCGGTGCGAAGCCCGATGATGGCACCGATTACGCCGACGGCATCCGCCGATTTGCAGCCGGGCAATTGACGCACGATGCGTTCCTGCGCGACTTCGGACATCGCTGCGCGAACGAGATGGAACTCGCACAACCGCGATGGTCCGAAGACCCTGCCGCGATCGCGCGCCTCAAAGCGACGCAACCGATGCAAGCGACTTCGCACACTGACAACGTTGTGTCGCGAATCCTCGACGAAGCGAAAATCGCGGGGCCATTCCGCGACAAATTCACGAAGCAAGTGGCACACCTCCGCACGTACCTCGGCTTGCGCGAAACGGCAAAACACCAGATGCTGCGCGGGTATGCGGTCATCCGTCGCGCACTCGTCGAACTCGATTCGCGGTTCCAGTTGCGTGGCGGCATCTTCTTCCTGTTACCCGAAGATTTACCCGAATTGCTTCAGGGAAAGGATCTTTCCGTACGGATCGCACAACGCAAAAAGCGCCGGCAAACGGAACTCGCGCTCGAACTGCCACCGCTGTTGTTCAGCGACGATCTCGCCGCGATTGGCCGTGCGTTGCCACCACCCGAAGGTGCGACGATTTTCCAGGGCGTGGCATTGTCTGCGGGTGTCGCCGAAGGTCCGGCGCTGGTCCTCAGCGAACCGCACGCCTCGCTCGACGTGCCGGATGGCTTCATTCTCGTCTGCCCGTCGACCGACCCGATGTGGGTGCCATTGTTTGCACGAGCGCGGGGGCTAGTGATGGAGACGGGCGGCGTGTTGTCGCACGGCGCGATCGTCGCACGCGAGTTCGGCCTGCCCGCCGTCGCCGGGTTGCCCGGTATCACCCGGCAACTTACCACCGGCACGAAACTCCGCGTCAACGGCAGCACCGGCAGCGTGGCCATCGTGAATTAACCGGACAACCCGCGGACCTTGCCCAGCTTCACTTCGTGCTTGCCTCTCTTTCGCGATCCCCCTGAACGTGCGCCGGTTGCGACGACGATACCACACGCGTAGGCCCTTCCTCCGCGAGACGACGCGATGCTGCCACGCTGGCTGATCACCGGTTGTTTCGCTGCCACGGGGTGCGTCGCGCCGTTCCCGCCACTCGATCGCGTTCGCGAAGATACGGATCGCCTCGCGCTCGCCGCCGACCACCTCGACCGCGACGACACCCCCGGCGCAATCGTACACATGGCCGCGCACGTTCGGGCGCATCCGAGCGAAGTGATGACGCGGGCACATCTGGCGGAGTTGCAATTTCGCACGAAGCAATTCGACGAATCGAGGCTGCAATACGAGCAATTTGTCGCGGATGCACAACCGATGACGGGTAAGCCAAAGTCGCATTTATTGCACGCACACACGCGACTGATGCAAATGGCCGACGAGCAAAGCGATCGATATGCGGAGAACCTGCACCGGGGAATTGGGTTAGTGTGCTTGGTGCAACAATGGGACGCGAACTCCGACCGGACTGACGCGGCCATCGCCACCGAAACTTTGGTGAAAGCCGCCACCGCACTCAGAGCCGCCCGCGATGAGCAACCCACCGCCGCCCGCGCTCACTACTATTTAAACGAAGTCTACCGTCGCCTCGGTCAAGCGGGCGCCGCCCGCGCCGCACTGCGGGCGGCAAAAGCCGCGAACCCCATCGGCCTCACGCCGACTGAAGCGGCCAAGTTGGATTCACTATCGCACAATTAGCCCCGTTGTGGGCCGTATTTGTCGCGAGGAACCACTCCCCAATCGCGGTTGGATTCACTATCGCACAATTAGCCCCGTTGTGGGGTTGTACGACGTTCCCGTGAAGGGATTCACGTAGGTTCCGGAGCCGGGAATGTACGCGCCCCACGGCGAGAACGAGCCAGTGCCGGGGACTTGGTAGAACGTGCCTTCGCGGGTCATGGCTACGCCGCTGAGTGGCCGAACGACCGTGCCAGTTATGGGGTTGACCGCCAGATTGCGGCCCACTTGGACTACGGCACCCGCTTCGCGTTGGGCGAAACCGGGCTGCAAGAACGGATTGTTGAAGCCGTTCGGCACGATCTGCGTCGTCTGCGAGTACGTCGTGGTGTTTCCGTAACCGTAACCGTTGTTGTAATAGTTCGTTTGTTGCTGCTGCGAAAACTGATAGCCCCACGGGTTGATTGGGACGGGGTAATAGTTAGGCCGCGCCCACGGGTTGATGATCGGAATGCCGTTCGGCAATTGGCCGATCACACCATTGTTACCGCCCTGCCAGTACGGCCCATTGTGAAACCCGTTGTACTGCCACGGGTTCGAGTAATTCCACGGGTTGTTATTGTTCCCGTAATTGTTGTTATAGCCATTGTTGTAGCCGTAATTATACCCATTATTCCACGGGTTATAATACTGTGCGCTCGCGGT
>JAYSYI010000580.1:0-9707 GCA_043727665.1 Limnoglobus sp.
ATTCAGGTCATCACGAGTGCATCGGCCGGTGAAAACGCACAGGAAGTCAACGAATCGGGTAGCGAGTTCCTGACGGCATTCCGCGGCATGTCCGAAAAGAAGAAGGCCGAAAAAGCCGCACCGCCGACACCCGACAGCCCGATTCCGGTTGCCGTTTGGGCCGAGTATCTGAAAGCCCAACTGACGACGCCACGCGATGGCAAGATTGTCCAGACGGTGAAACTCAGTGGCACCGAAGCCGCCACCGTGGCTTACAACAAAGACGAACCGCTGGCGACGCGATTCGACTGGCCGACCGCACCGAAGGGCATCAATCCCGACGACGTGATGAAGATGATTCAACTCGCCGCCACACTGCCGGGCATTCGCAAAGACCTCGACATTCCGCCATCGCTCGGGCAGGTTTACCCGTTCACGGCCGATAAAATGAAGGATTATCAATCCGATGGCGTGACCGATGAAGACATCCTGAAAAACGGCGAGAAGTACCCCGTTCGCAAGGCGACGATTGAGGCGCTGAACCTCATCCGCGAAAAGTGGTCGTTCGGCGAAGACGGTCTGCGCGAGTCGTTCAGCGGAGCTGCCGACGACAAATTGAAGAAGGAAATTGCCGCCGAACAAGTCGTGCCCGCGAAGCTGATTCTCGCACTCGAAGAGCAACTCATCGCGCTCGAAGAAGCGGGCAAGAAACTCGACGAGGAAAAGTCCAAGAAGTGGCTCGCGATGTATCAATATGCTCTCGCCCAAATCCAGATGCGCTGGGCATTCACGCACGAATACGACCTCGCACTCGGGAACATCCGCACCGATTCGGTACCCAAAAGCGACAAGGGCGGCGAACCGGTTTGGCGGCTGATTACCGTCGGCAAAATGAAGAGCAAAAAGGACGTCAAAGAGAAAGCCGACGCCGCCCGCGAAATGCTCGAAAAAATGACCACAGACCACAAAGGCACCCCGTGGGAAGTCCTTGCGAAGATGCACAAGAACATCTCCCTCGGCCTCGATTGGAAGCTCGAAGTCGAGGAAAAGAAGGAAGAAGAGAAGATGGAAATGAAGAAGGAATAAGCCGCGCCATTGATCGCTACGCCCACGGATCGTAAGCTACACAAACGCACTTGTAGCTCAACTGGATAGAGCAACGGTCTTCGGAACCGTAGGTTGGGGGTTCGACTCCCTCCAAGTGCAATCGCACTTTCCACACGCAAACGCCCGCAGACAATCGTCCGCGGGCGTTTTTGTGTTAGTGTCGGCGTAAGAAATCGAATTCCATTCGTCGCGATGCCAATTCGCGGAATTTTGCACATTACGCTACGCAGAATCGCTGCGTAGAATACATTAGCAGAACCAAATGAACGTGGGGCGGATGCCTCATTCCTAAAATTGCTCCGTAGAGGTCGTGAATTTGTATGGCGAAGGAAGAAGCGATCGAAGTCGAAGGGCGGGTCAAGGAGGCTCTTGCCAATACGCAATTCCGGGTCGAACTCGACATCGGCGGTGAAGTAATTGCGCACGTAGCCGGTAAAATGCGGAAGAATTTCATCCGAATTATCCCCGGCGACCGCGTGAAAGTCGAGATTTCGCCGTACGATCTCACCCGTGGCCGAATCATCTATCGCGCCCGCTAAATGAAAACTTGAATCAAAATTGTCGGTTTACCGAAGTTTTTTCTTGACATCTTCCCCCGAATTCGACAGTTTACTAAGCGTGTCGCCATGACGGCGAATGTTTCGCGATAACTGCCACGGAGGGTTCGAGAGATGATCATCCAAACGGAATCGAAAGCACAGGGTTGGCGAGCGGTTGCTGTGCTCGAAGGTCGCGGCGAGGCACTTCTGTTTGTCGGCCGATCGACGACGCAAATTCGGGCAGGATACATCGAAGCTTTTACCGAACTTCTCGACGAAGAAGAACGCGAACTGGTTTCGGTCATCCAAATGCAACAATGGCAAGGCACGCCGGATGCAGGCCGCTGGATCTTCAAGACTGATCTCCGCGTCCCAAACGGCGCACTGCTCGCCGAAAAACTGATGAAGGTCGCCTGATTCAATGGCAAATACGCAATCCGACGCAACATCTGTTGCGTCGTTTTCGTTCGATATCAATACGGCATGTACGATTCCGAACCAACGACCATTACTTCGTTTCGACAGCGTTATAACGGGCTCACCGATTAACGCCGACCGCACGTCGCGGTTGCGGAACCGTTCTATAGGAACTCGCTCTGAGCCACCGTCCGTAACAACTTCAGATCCACCATACATACACTTAACTACTTTAGCTGGCGCATTTGAATTCAGTATCTGTTTCAATTCTTGAAAGTGGTATTGCCCTTCTGCGTCGAAATCGGCCACACTCCGCAAACGATCTTTTGTGCGAGGGTGTCCGATGCGGGCGTTGGCCGTTGTTGCAAAAGCGATGGGATACCCGTCGCTCGTCGTGCCGTCCGCTCGGTGGGCCACCCGCGTCGAATGGTTCGTCGTCCTCGGCTATCTCGTCGTACTCGCGGTCTGCATCATGCGGATGTCGGTACCGCGGCTGTTTTGGTTCGACGAATTTTTCACGTTGTACCTCGCACGTTCGCCATTGTCGCTCGGCTTTAATCTTGCGGCGGGGGTCGATCTCAACCCGCCGCTCTCGTACCTCATCACGTGGCTATTCGTGCAGTGCTTGGGCGAAGTCGAATGGGCGGTGCGGTTGCCATCGCTGCTCGGCGCGTTGCTCGGTAGTGCGTGCCTTTATGCCTTCGTAAGAAGGCGACGCGGCATATCGGAGGGGTTGCTCGCGCTGACGATTGTCGGCCTCACCTCGCCGGTGTGGATCTACTTTCTCGAAGCGCGACCGTACGGATTGCTGATCGGTTTCACGGCACTCGCGATGATGTGCTGGCAGCGTGCCACCGAAGCGGAAGCGCATCGTGGCTGGCGGATCGGCTTTGGCGTCGCACTCGCGCTGGGCCTACTCACGCACTATTATTTCGTCGTGCCGATCGCGGGACTCTTCCTCGCCGAAGCCGTGCGAAGTATCTATCAACGCCGGGTCGATCGCGGGCTGTTACTCGGTTTCGTGTGCGCGGGACTCGTGTTGCTGGCACTCCAACCGCTCTGGGGTTCGGCGGGCAAAAGCTACGCCACGGGCTTCTGGTCGAAGGTCAAATTCACGCGCGAAGCGGTCGATCACACGACGCAAGCGCTCATCGGGAAAGACGTGCTTCTGCCCGCCGGTTTCGCGCTCGCCATCGCAGCCATCGCCGGTACACGCAGGAGACGGGACACGGAACCCAATTACCCGATATGGGAAATCGTCGCCCTTGTCGCCATCGCGTCGGGGCCGGTCATCGGCGTGGCCGTGGGTGCGAAGCTCACGGGCGGTTTCTATTATCGGTACATCGTGCCATCGATACTCGGGCTAGCCGGGTTGGCCGCACTCGCCATCGGTCGCACCGCAGCGGGTTCGAACTGGGCTTGCGTCGTCGTAGCCATCGGCTGTGCGATCTCGGGTGCCACCGGGCATTGGCGCGACGTGCCCAACCATTTCCGCATGGAAACCAGGGGCGTCACCGAAACGATCGACTTCTTCGACACGCACGTAAAGGGCGGCACGATCATCGTCGAGTTGCCATTCGAGTTCGCGCGATACTGGCATTATTACCAAAACAAACCCTATGCGTTCGCCTTCCTCGCCGACACGGAGAAAGCGCTGCAGTACACGAAATCCGACACCGTCGATCGGGGCATTCTGTCGCTCGCAAGTGTTGCCTCGATGCCAGTGCTGTCGATTGCAGACGTCGAACGATTCCCGTTCGAGAAGCAAGAAACCTACTATTTCGGCACGCTCTCCAGTTGGCATTTCGCGGAACTGAAACTGCGGAACATCCAGTTCGAGCCAGTCGCCACCTGGCAAGGCACAACGCTATACCGGCTGAGCCGCCGTCAGTGAGTCTCGCAGATCGCCATCGCAAAAGATTGGCGATTCGTTAACGGGGGCAGGCCACTCGCGGACATTCTTCGCGACCTGGAGAAACGCAAGTGAACGAGGCACGTTGCAGTCATTTTTGATGAAGCCCAATCACACGCGAATCGATTGCCATTTTCCGCCGGCGAATCGCCACAAGAACAAGAAGCCGCGGAGCCAGATGTCGGCGAGCATTGCGAGCCACGCACCGAACAGGCCGAGTTCCATCGGGCCGGTTAGCAGATACGAAAGCGGAATTCTCACGACCAGAAAGCCAATCCAGGAGAACAGCACCGGTACGCGGGTGTCACCGGCTCCGCGTAGTGCCGACGTGAACACGATGGCGCTGGCGAGTGCGGGCATGGCGAACGCCACGGTGCGGAGTGCGATCACGCCTTGGGCGACGACGACTTCGTTGTTCGGGCTGAACAGTCGGCACATCCACGGGGCAAACGTGTAGAACACGATGCCCATAAACACCATCGTACCGCCTCCGAGTGCCAGGCTGACCCAACCGCTGCGGACCGCGATGTCCGGGCGTCCTGCACCGAGATTTCGACTAACTAACGAAGTGGCCGCGGTGCCGAACGCCGCCCCGGAGAGGTACCCGAGCGCTTCCCAACCGATGGCGATCCCGTGTGCCGCCGTCGCTTCGCTACCGAGGCGATTCACGAGTTGCAGGAACCAAAACTGGCAGATGCCGATCGACATGCTATCGACCGCCGCAGGGATGCTGACCCGCAACAGTCGGCGAATCAATTCGCGATCTGGCAGCAAAAATTTCGCTTCGACATGGATGCCCGAACGCCCGCGCAAGAGCATCAGTAACACCGCGATACCACCGAAGCTATGGCTGATCGCGGTACCCCAGGCGATGCCAACGAAGCCGAGATCGGGCAGACCGCCCCAACCCGTCGAAAGTGCGAACGCCACCGGCACGTTCACTGCCGCCACCCCGCCCAACACATATAACCCCGTGCGCGTATCGCCCGCACCGACGAGGCATGCGATGCCACCGGTTTCGATCATTTGAAACGCGAGAATCACCACCAGCGGTCGCAGGTATTCGATCGCAATCGGCTGTGCGGCAAGCGGGACATCGATCACCCAGATAAGTAGCGCTAAACCGCCGACCATGCCCGCAATCGTGGCTAAGATGCCGAAGAACCCCGCGAGCAACAGCGACTGCCCCGCCGCCCGGTTGGCGGTCTCGCGATCCCCCGCACCGACGAGCCGCCCCACGAGCGCACTCGCCCCGGCACTGACGACAACGGTGTAACTCGAGATGAACCAGTAGAGGTAGTTCGCGTTCGTAAGTGCCGCCTGGTGGTCGGCGGAGAATCGCCCGGCCAGGAACTGATCGTAGCGTTGAATGACGAACAACAGATACTGTTGAGCGAGTGCGGGGAGTGCGAGGGCGAGAACCCGCCACCAAATCGAAACGGAAACCGGCTGCGTCATGGTGTTATGATAAGGCCCTCAAAGCCCACGGACGAGCGTCTGCGGAAACAACCGCGATTGCACTCGGCACGTCGTGCCGCATGAGACGGCTACCAATCGTTTTTGTTCTCTGGCTTATCTTCGTCTTCGTCGTCGCGTTCGCGGGTTTTGCGTTCGCGGATCAGGTTGCGGATGCCGACGACATCGTCGTCGTATTCGTCGTTTGCCAGTGTGTACTCTTTGGTACGCAATGAGAAGACTCCCACGCCGCCAACGCTGGCGACGGCAATGAGAGGGATGCCCCAACTCAGCCAGCCATATTTCTTTTCGAGTTTTCGCGAGTCTGGCGTGGCCCCATCGCGGGCGGCCACAATCCCCTCGGCGGTACCTAACGCGAACAGCGAGGCGTACCCCACCGGCGTTTGCAGTAGCAAAATTAAGCCCATGAACAACGGGCGTGGCGATGGTACTTCCATCCGGCCAAACGACAGCGTTTTCACTGTCATCAGCCAGATTCCAATCGCCATCAGTAACATGTCCAGCCCGCAAAACATCGCTGTGTTCCCGGAAGTCACGCAAACGAGGATGCGAAACCTTAGATCGCGTTTGAGGAAAAGGCGAAGGATTACCGCACGCACCCATCTGTTTGCAATACATTTTCCTTATGACGCCCACACCCCGCAAGCCACGATTCCGTGGCACGCTCGTCGCACTCATCGCGTTGGCGTTTCTGCCGACGGTGATCCTGTTGGTTCTCACGTATCGGCAAGCGGTGCGCCGTGCGGAGGTGGCGCTATCCGACAATGTGGCTACCGCGAATCGGCGTGCGACTTCGTTGCTGACCGCTGCGGACAAAGCACTAACGCGGCTTCAGAACGATGCGCGCGGGCGAAGCCATGCCGACACGCAAAAGCAGCTCGTTCGCCTGGTTTATGAGGATTTGCGCTTCCGCGAAGCCGGGCTGAACGACCCCACGGGGCGTTTGGTTCTGACGAACTTCGGCCCCGTCGAACCGCCGATACTCGTCCCCGAAAGCGAGCGTTGCCGACCGGGCGAGAATCGCCTGCAAGTCGTCGGGTTAGTCAAAACGGCGATTATGCGAGAGAAGTCGATCGTCATCGGCGTGCCGACGGAAGCGAACGGCTCGTTGAACGTGCTCGTCGAACCTTCGGCACTTACGGTGTACCTCGACGATGTCGATCTAGGACCGCAAGGGTATCTGGCGTTCGTTCGTGCCGATGGCCAAGTCTTGGCCGCCGCCCACGGTGGATGGCTTTCTCCAGCCCATCGATGGCCAATGGCTGACGACCGAACGCAAGACCGACGATGGCCAGATTCGCGCAGTCGGTGCCGTCCCGCAAAGTTGGGCGCTACGCGGCTGGTACGACAATCTCGCGGTCATCGGGCCAGTGGCGTTACTGTGCAATGCCGCGCTCATCGCCTTCACGTACTGGCTGACGCGACGGCGAACGGGACTCGATCACGATCTGCGTCTCGGTATCCAACGCGGCGAATTTGAGGTGCATTACCAACCCGTCGTCGATCTCCATACGGGTGTTTGCGTCGCGGCCGAGGCGCTTTTGCGCTGGAAACACCCCGAACAAGGTGTCATTCGCCCCGATGTGTTCATACCGATCGCCGAGCAATCTGGCGCGATCGAAGACCTGACGCTGTGGCTCGTTCGCAGGGCGGGCACGGATCTCGCCGATGTCTTTCGCAGTATGCCGGACTTCTACCTGACGGTGAATTTACCGCCCGTCATGTTGACGACGAATACCGCCGCCGACGTGGTGTATGTGGCACGTGGGGCGGGCATTCCATCCAACCGCCTCGTGTTCGAAGTGACCGAGGGCGGGTTGATCGAAGGGCCGGTCGAAGACGTTGCGAACGAGATGCGTCGCCTGACCGCGCAGGGCGTCCGCTTCGCACTCGACGACTTCGGCACCGGCTATTCGAGCCTGAATTACCTGCACAAATTCCCGTTCCACTTGCTGAAAATCGACCGTTCATTCCTGCCCGGCGAAGGCAGAGGCGACGCGATCCCGCTGATTCTCGACAGCTTGATCGAACTCGGGCTGAAACTCGGGCTGAAGGTGGTTGCCGAAGGCGTCGAGCGCGAAGATCAGGCGACGCACCTGAAAGGGCGTGCGGTGCAACTGGCACAAGGCTGGCTATACGCCCGATCGATGGCCGCACGCGACCTGAAAGAATATCTGGCCCGCAGCTCAGTCGGAAGTGGCGAACGGTGAGTGGTTAGTGGCGAGCGAGTTTAATAATCCTGCTTTTTCAGTTGACACCGCTTCGGTTTTCGCCGATGGTTGAACTACCTACCTGCGTTTCACTTTGGGGATCGAAGCATGTTCAACCTCCGCACCGGCCGTGATGCCGACTGTTCGGGCCGATCGCGTCGCACGTTCCTGCAAATTGGTGGACTCGCCGCATTTGGGCTGACACTGCCTGCGTTGCTGAAAGCCCAAGCGGCTTCGACCACACCCACGAAGGCAAAACGCTGTATTCTGCTGTGGATGCAAGGCGGCCCGTCGCACATCGATACCTTCGACCCCAAGCCCGATGCGCCCGTGGAAGTTCGCGGCGAGTTTGGCACGATCCCGACCACGCTGCCCGGCGTGCGTTTCACCGATCCGCTGCCTTTACTGGCGCAACTCACCGACAAACTCGGCATCATTCGTGGGCACGATCCGCAGAACGGCAGCCACGGCGTCGCCGATCATATGATGATGACCGGCCATAAGTTCAACACGTCGTTGCCATTCCCCTGCTTCGGTTCCGTGGTTGCCAAAGAGCGCGGCTACGTCGATGGCATGTTGCCATTCGTGCAACTCGGCAAGGCGATCGATCGGCGTTTCAACGGCGGCACGGCGGGGTTCCTCGGCGACGAATTTCACCCCTTCGAAGTCGGCGAAGACCCGAGTAGCTCGCTGTTCAAAGTCCGCGACTTGAGCATTGCCAGCCTCGCCGAACGCAAGCGACTCGACCGCCGCTTCGACATGCTAAACGACCTCGAAACCTACCAAAAGGGCATCGAAGGCACCGCTGGCATCGTGAAGGCCCGCGATACGTTTTACGAGAAAGCCCACGGGATTATCACGTCGCCAATTGCCAAGAAAGCGTTCGATATTCGTGCGGAACCCGACAAGGTTCGCGAACGGTACGGCAAGTCGATGTTCGGCCAACAATGCTTGCTGGCAAGGCGTCTCATCGAAGGTGGCGTACAGTTCGTGACGATTGCCGACGGCGGTTGGGACACGCACACCGATAACTTCAAAACGCTGAAAACCCGCAATTTACCGCGGCTCGACCTGGGATTGTCTGCGTTGATCGACGACCTGGAAGTGCGTGGATTGCTGGACGAAACGCTGGTGGTCTGGTTCGGCGACTTTGGCCGCACGCCGAAGGTGAACCCGACGGCCGGGCGCGATCACTGGGCCTCAGCGGGCGTGGCACTGATGGCGGGTGGCGGTGTAAAGGGCGGGCAAGTCGTCGGCCAAACCAACGCGCTCGCCGAGTTCGTCACCGATAACCCCGTGACGGCCCAGGACCTCGCCGCCACGATCTACCACACGCTCGGCGTACCCCTCCACACATGGTACAAAACCCAAGACGGCCGCCCCGTCGAACTCGTCCCTACGGGAATGCCAATCCGGCAACTGGTGGGGTAAAGTGACGTCTCACTTCTCCGGCACCGCGAGTTCGTCGATGACGACTTCGACGCCGGCGGTGCTGTTTGCGATCTCGACGGCACGGCGTTTCTGGCCCGCATCGCGGACGATGCCTTTAAGTTTTACTTCGCCCGCGGTGGGCATGGCCAACGCGACCACATCGGCACCGGCCATCGCTTTCTCGGTCTGAATCCGCACACGAACCCGCTCTTCGATCGGCAGCGCATCGCCTGCCCGAAATGCGGCCAGTGGGCCAGCGGCCACGCGGGATTCGGGCAACGCCGATTCGATCTTACCAGCCGCTTTCTTGCCGATGCGGATCATCGCCTCCACGTCCGAAGGCTTGCTCGTGAGGAGTGTCCCCGTGAGCAAACTCACGAATGTGGTCACAACTAACGCCCGTTTCCACTTCATTATCGTAGCCTCAGGTAAGAATGCACAAAGATGCTTCCACTTTGGCGTCGGGGCAAGTTGTGCGGGCGGTTTTCGATTGATATGAGGTGGAAATGCGTTTCGCGATAGCGAATGCAACGACTCCAACGCGGAAATCGTCTCTCCTATTTCTTGCGCTACAGGCTCAAGCGACTCAGTTGCTCGGCGCGGTCAGAAGTCGAGTTGGCCGTACTCGTTGTCGAT
>JAYSYI010000581.1:0-3195 GCA_043727665.1 Limnoglobus sp.
TCATTGCCATATTGTGGCCTTTCAAAAATCATGTATTTACGGCACGTGGTAGTGTCACGGAGAAGGTGCTTCCTTGGCTGATGGCGCTCGTGACGCGGATGTGGCCGTTCATCGCGGCGACGAGGTGCTTGACGATTGACAGCCCGAGGCCGGTGCCACCGGCGGCGCGATCGCGTGCTTTGTCCGCACGATAGAATCGCTCGAAGATTCGCGGCAAGTCGCGGTCGGAAATCCCGAAGCCGTTATCTTGCACATCGACTTGCACGTGCGAGGCCGTGACCGTCCAGCGAATTGTAATTCGCCCGCCGTTGTGCGTGTATTTGATTGCGTTATCGACGAGGTTATCGAGCACGTGGTGGAACGCATTTTCGTCCACCCACGCGGCCACGGATCGCGGTGCGTCGGGCGGTGGTACCTCGATGAGTTGCAGCGTCTTCGCCTCGGCTCGCGTCGACTGGCGTTCGAGGCATTCGGCAATCGCCGTATCGAGCCGCATCTCTACAGGTTCGAGAATCTGATCGCCCGCTTCGATCTTGGCGAGCCGTAGCAAATCGAGGATCAGCGCTTCGAGTCGCGTGGCTTCAATCGCGGCGCGATCGAGGAACGCCACCCGTGCGACCGGGTCGTCAGCGGCCCCGTCTTGCAGCACTTCGATGTTCGAGCGAATAACGGCCAGTGGCGTCTTTAATTCGTGCGAAACATTCGCCACAAACTCTTGCCGCAGTTGCTCCAAACGTCGCAGTTCTGTCGTGTCATGAAGGACCATTACCGCCCCCGGCGATGGTTGCGGCCCGCTCGATGGCAGTCGCGAAACGTAGACCGCGAGGCTCTTCGCGCCGGGGCCTTTCCAGTCCAGTTCGCGGCGGTACGGGCCGTTGCTCGCGAGGCCGGTTTCGACGATTTCCTGCACGCCGCGCTGCCTCGTGACTTCCCACAATTTCAGGCCGACAATGATCGCGGGGTCGAATTCGAGTAGCACGCCCGCGCGTTCGTTTGCGAACAACACCCGTTCGTTTTGGTCGAACGCGATCACGCCTTCGACCATGCCGGAAAGGATCGTGCGGAGTTGTTCGCGGTCGTGTTCGAGTTGCTCGAATGTGTCTGCCAAGCGTTCGCTCATGCCGTTGAAAGCGCGTGCCAATGTGGTGAAATCGCGACCGCCACCGGTGCGAATTTTATGGCCGAGGTCGCCAACTGCGATGCGTTCGGCCCCATCGGTGAGTTCTTCGAGTGGGCGCGTGAATCGGCGTGCGAGGATGTATGCAGGGAGTGCCGCAAGCAGGCAGATGCCGACCATGGCGAGTAAAACTTCGCGCAGCAATGCATTGAAGACGAGCGGCCCTTCGTCGTTTCGCAACACGACGAGGCCCACGAGTGCCACCGCCGCCACTACGAGCGAAAGGTATGTGAGGAATAATCGCCAGAACATCGATTGGACGCGGGGGTAAAGGCGAGGAAACCGTCACTGCTAATGTAACCGATTCTTCGCCGCGGGGCGAGGCATCCATTCGACATCAGTCGCAGTTGCGTTGGCTAGGTGGATCGCGTTAGACTGCGGGTTGCACTGTCACGGAGGGCAACATGACGAAGCCGACGCTGCCGCGAATTGCCATTTTAGGTGCTGGTCCGATCGGGCTGGAAGCGGCCATGTATGCCCGCACACTCGGCCACCCGACGACGGTCTACGACTCAGGGCAAGTCGCGGAACACGTGTTGCGCTGGGGCCACATCAAGATGTTTACCGCGTTCGGCGGCAACGTCACGACATTTGGCAAGAACGTGCTGCTTCGCGAAGAGCCGACGCTCGAATTCCCGCCGGATGGCGAAGTACAAACCGGTCGCGATTATCGCGATACGTACCTCGTACCGCTGTCCGAAACCGCACTCCTGAAGAGTTCGCTGCAATTACAAACGCTGGTACTGACGATTGGCCGCACCGGTTGGCGAAAGACCGATCCGCTCGATGCGAAGAAGCCGTTGCCGCCGTTTCGGTTGCTCGTTCGCGATGCGAAAGGCGTCGAGCGGTTCGATGCGGCGGACATCGTTCTCGATTGCACCGGCACGTATTCCAAGCCGAACTGGGTGGGCGATGGTGGCATCCCCGCAGCCGGTGAGATCATCGCACGACCGCAAGTTTCGTATTGGCTCGACGAGATTCTTGGCAACAAGAAAGCCCATTATGCGGGCAAAAGTATCGTGCTCATTGGCGGTGGTTATTCCGGGGCGACGACGATGTGCCAACTCGCGGAACTCGCGGAAGAGAATCAATCGACGTGGGTAATCTGGCTCTCGCACGGGCCGCGCGGCGGTCCGTTGCCGCGTATTCAGAACGACCCATTGCGCGAGCGAGACAAGCTCGCGGTCCGCGGCAACAGCCTCGCATCGCGCTGCGATAGCAACCTCGAATATCACGCACAGATGTGCATCGACGAATTGATTTCACACGGGCCGGACAAAGGCTTCCGCGTCGCGGGGCACATCGGCACAAAGCCGATGAGTTGGGAAGTCGATCGCGTGATCGCCAACGTCGGCTACCGCCCCGACATGACGCTTTGCCAGGAGTTACGCATCGCGGAACCGAACGGCGAAATCTCCACATCGGAGCCGGGTTATTATTTCCTCGGCGCAAAAAGCAAAGGCCGCGACTCGAACTTCCTGTTGCGCGATGGCCACGAACAAGTCCGCCGCGCCTTCGCGGCGATTTCCGGGAACCGAACCTTGGACCTTCACGCACGAAAAGCGGCGTGATTCGGCTTCAATCCTCATTTCCCCGCGATTTCCTTGACGAATGCCAGATCCGGATTGCGCTAAAACTGCGGTTAGTAGCGTTCAACTCGCAAAGTGTGCGAGAACCGAGTGAAAGTGGGCCATTGCATCGTATAGGTAATCTGGGTAATATTTACACGAGTTGCGAGACGCGGGTTTCCATCGTGCCATTGCAACTCTCGAACAGACACCCGCTGCCGGGTTACGGTTGGATGCCGCCCGCGTTCGATGCCCGATAAATGCGCTGCACGCCAACGGAAATTGCGTGCAAAGGCGCGTGGGGTATGCCATGCGTAGGGTCGTTGTGACGGGAATCGGAGTGGTGGCTCCAAATGGGATCGGTAAGGATGCATTCTGGTCGGGCTGTATCAACGGCCGCAGCGGCATCGGGCCGATCCGTAGTTTCGATACGACGAATCATCCGGTCAA
>JAYSYI010000582.1:0-9648 GCA_043727665.1 Limnoglobus sp.
CGCGTCACCACGATCGGAATCGACACGCTGCCGAGATCGGGGATCGCCAATGGCAGGTTCGCGGCCGTGGTCGTAAACGTCGTCGCCGTTGCGCTCGCACCGAGCGTTTCGCTCGTGGTGTAGCGGTCGGCGGGTTCGCCGTTGATGCCGTTGCGGTTTTGATCCATCCGGTGTGCGGCCATATCGAACAAGTCGGGGCCGACGGCAAATGTGTAACTTCCTGGCGTCGTTTGCGCATCGAATGTCGCGTCGAACTGCGTGTCGTTCGTGCCCGCAACGGCAGTGATCGCACGGATCGCAATCGCGCCGCCTGGCCCCGTCAGCGAGGCATCCGATGGCGTAATCGTCGCCGCATTGATCCGCGTATTGAAGGTGATTCGCACGCGGTCGTAACGGCTCGGGACGGTTCCGCTGAACAGCGAGGAAATCACTTGCGGGCCACTGACGAGAACGGGAACCACCGGCGGTGGCGCGGGCGGCACGACCACTGGCGGTGGCACGATAACGGGTGGTGGAACGACGACGGGCGGTGGTGACACCGCGATAGCATCGAGCGCTTTGGCCACGTTGAGCCGCCCGCCCGTCGTCGTCTTTCCGGCCATACTCGCGATCGGATCGACTGACGATCGCAGCTTCGCTAACACTTGCTGGTAAGTCCAACTTGGGTTTTGATCCCAAATCAGCGAGATCGCGCCGCTAACGAATGGCGTTGAGATCGAGGTGCCCGTTAGCTCGCCGTAGCGGTTGTTCGGCAACGTACTCAGGATGCTCACGCCGGGCGCGGAGAGCGTCACGGTGTTCGCGCCGATGTTGCTAAAACTTGCCAATTTGTCCGATGAATCCGACGCCGCCACGGTGACGATGTTCGACAAACTGGTGATGTACGAACCGGGATAGAACGGCCGCACGTCGTTGTTCGAGCCATCGTTCCCCGCTGCGGCCACGAAGATCAAGCCCGCCGCCCCGGCGCGGGCGATTGCCGCTGACAGCGTACTGTCAATATCGCCGCCACCCCAACTCGCGTTCGCCACTTTTGCGCCATGACTGACCGCAAAATCGAGCGCGCGAACCGCATTGCTCGTGAAGCCGGTGCCATCGTCGCCAATGAATTTCAACGGCATAATTCGTGTGTTCGGGTTCACGCCGGAAACGCCGATGCCGTTATTGCCAACCGCGCCGATGATGCCCGCGATGTGCGTGCCATGCGAATCGGTATCGATGGGATCGCCACGATTGCTAGCGAAATCGTAGCCATAAACGTCGTCGATGAATCCGTCGTGATCGTCGTCGAGGCCATTGCCCGCGATCTCGCCGGGGTTCACCCAGATGTTCGCAGCTAAGTCCGGATGCCGATAATCGACGCCGGTGTCGATCACCGCCACGATGGTATTTCGCGTCCCCGTCTGGCGGTTCCACGCGGTTTCTGCCCCGATATTCACAAGGCCCGATTGCGCGGAAAGCGAGGGATCGTTGAAGGCCCGATTGAGTTTCACGATGCGATCCGGTGCCGCCGAAACCACATCGGGCTGCGCCGCGTAGAACGCCGCCACCGCATCGACATTCGCATTCGCCGACAAATCGACAGCGTAAATATCGAAGCCGAGTGGCGCGACGTATTCCGCAAACGGCGCGAACTTCGTGGCGACGCTGGTACCTGGCGTGACCGCCACGAGCACGCGGGCCGGTGCATACGCACTCGTAGTAAGAAACTCTGGCACCACCGCCGACATCACGGAGCGATCTTCCAGTTGTTCTGCATGTAACGAAACGCGCAATCGGTCTGGGCGAATCGGTTCGCGCATATCCATCCCCTGTGCTCATGGTGCCGATCAGCGAAGGCCGTGCAATTGCGTCAGTCGAAAGGATTTTACTTGCTAGGATGTGCGGCCCGAAGGCCGAGATTTGTAGTTTTTACCGATGCGCATTCGCCGCGCGCGAAGCTGTAGCGATTGCAAGAATTCTGACAGGCATGCAGGGTGCGGCCCGGCAGACGTTCGTCCACTGGAAATCACTATCCTTGTTGTTACGCACAATTCTCAAGGTGGAAACGTGCGCGCATCACCACCTTGAGGCAGGTCGCCACATCCGCAACCACCGCCACCATTTGGAACCACGGGAGGTAACGGAAATCCGAAATTAGGTACTTCAGCCCAATCCAATTCTCCGGCAAGACCAGTGGCTGCAACCAGCACGCCAGCCTTGGCCATTGCGTGGTAGATTGCTTGGACGGTATCCACACCGAAAGCACTTCTCACTACTTCATCACCCAGATTGCGGAGTCGAACTTTGCATACCCAGTCGGGTTCAGTGTTCATGTCTGGGGCTGGTCGTTCAACTGGAGCGCCGATATCAACATAAGCCAAATGTGTGTTCCCATTAACATCCTCCCAGGCCATCTCGCGAGTTGCAAGGATGGTACCGAATTCGTCTTCGTCCATTTCTGTTCTCCTTCAAGAAAGGTTCCGAGTTTGGGTTCTAGATGTGATGGCACCGACAACAATGATTGTACCGATCACTATTTCGGGGTGATTGCGCAGCCACTGAGCGGCGTCCGAACCTGCTTCGAGTACGACTTTCGCTCTTTTCATCTGGTAATCCTTATCTGTACCTTTCGCGGTCGGAAATGAGACGTTACCGGTTAGTCAATCCATTCCCGTTAGCCCGACGCGCTAGCGAGGGATTTTTTATCGTTTCTGCAATGACATGCCTTCACGCGGGTCCCCCTCGCTTGCGCGTCGGGCTAACAAATCACCCCGTTCGAAGTATCGCTCCAAAGGTCGTTTACGATGTACTGCCGGCCGCTGTCTGGATTAGCTGCTGCACTTCTTCTATCGAGTACGGTGGTTCTCGACGGTGAATGACAGCGTGGCAGTTCGGGCACACCGGTCGCAGGTCACACACCGGATCAATTTGGTAGCCTTCTCCCACAGTGGCAAGTGGTTTGAGATGGTGAACGTGCGTGAATCCTGCCATTACTTCACCGTAAATCTGAGCGAAGTCGAACCCGCAAATGGAGCAGACCGTCCCGTGACGAGAGATGCATGCATTTCGCGCACGAATGTCGCGCTCGTAGCGATTCACAACGATCCGTTGCACGTTGCCTTCAGCGAACGTTTGCCCAACAAGAACTTCCTCGGGCAGGCAAGTTTCTGGTCTGAGCGTGATTTTGTCTCGCTGCAATTTCCGCAGCGAGAGCGGGTACGCGGCGACAGATAGTAACTTTGCAACATCCTTTACCGCAGAGATTGATGTCAGTTTTAGCGACAATCGGAATCGCTTCCCAGACTTCATGTTTTCCTCTTGCCTCAACGACACGCTCACTCCTTCGGGCAACTCCGCCTCAGTGATATCTGACGGACTACAGAAGTGGACATGAATGTGACTGGTATTTGGTGCATGAAACAGGTACGCGAAGCGTTTGTTGCCAGGCAGGTGTAGCGCGCAGGATTCACCCAAAGGATCTCGGGCGATTCCGGGGCGAAGCACGGCCATCTCAGCATGGAGCGCATCGCACAATTGGCGAGCAATTGGACCCGTACTCTCGTGACCCGTCATGAATGGCCTGCCTCTGTCGCATAGACAGCAATATTGGGGGAGCGAAACATCAAATCGTACGTTACTTTTCTGCTCGTAACATATGAAACAGTCCACGACTTTCTGTTAGTACGTGCCACACGCTTCGCTACGGGGAGCGGCAAAACGAATCCCGATTTGGCCTCGCCCACACGATTTTACGAAGTCAAAAAGTTTTCGACGAAATGACGTAAGTCGGAATTATGCGGTGCATCCAAAGTGTCTCAAAATGACATAGAAAAGGCGCGCCTTGACATGGATAAAGGCGCATGCGGTCGATTTTTGGTCGCATGTTGACGCGAAACAGTCGGTACTTACGGCGAGTCGCGGATCGATGGCTGTCGACGAAAACTATGACAGGATCACAGGATACGGCAAAATCGCCCGAAACGCAATCGCCATTTGCGATCAAAAAGTGGCTGGTTGAGACGAAAAAACACCTAAAAACACGGTTTTTGGGCCTCCGGAATTGTGACTTACGTCGATCGTGAGAGCCAAAAAACGTCACTTCTGAATCATATTTACCACTAGCAATGCCAGCCCAACGACCGCGAGCAATAGGCTGCCGAGGATGATGGTTCGCAAGAGCGAATACATGCTGTGCAGCTTGCCGAGTGCCTTCATGAGGTGCCAGATGTCTTCGTTTTTGGTTTCGACGACTTTGCGAAACGCATTGGCGGAACCGCCCGTCCAGAAGCCAATCGATAGGCAAAGCAACATCGCGGCCGCCAGCCCGACCGTTGGTGCATAACCGGTGTGGTTTTGCAACGATGTCACGAGTTGCAGCGCGAAGAAGATCGTAAACGCCAACCCGAGCAACAACATCAACGAGGCAAGTGCCTTCATCGAATCGGCCAGTCCGCTAATCGTGCGGTTGTGCTCTTCGGTGAACTCGAATTGCTGCGATTTAAACTCCGGCGTCGGTTCGGTAGCCATGGCGTGCCTTTCGGGTTGTCGCGATATACGCGGATGTCGAGTAGTGTAGAGGAACGCTTCGCGATGGTTCACTTCTGAAACAGCGGGCTTTTCCAGAGGCCGAGTTTGTTTAGCCAGAATTGCCAGACGGCGCGGAGCGTTTCGAGGCCGTACTTCGTGCTGCGGCCGAAGTTGATTTGGCTCGCTTCGTTGAAGTAGCGTACGGGCACGGGGACGTCGCCGAGGCGGAAGCCGAAGTGGACGGCTTGCACGAGGAATTGCGTGTCGAAGACAAAGTCGTTGCTGTTGCGGTCGAAGGGGATGGTCTCGAGAACTTGGCGGCGATAGACGCGGAAGCCGCTATGAAACTCGCCGAGGTTCTGGCCGAGCGCGACGTTCTCGAACATCGTCAGCCCGCGATTGCAGATGTACTTCCACCACGGCATCCCGCATTTCAGGGCTTCTTTTCGAGAGCGAACGCGGTTCCCGAGCACGACATCGCAGATGCCAAGTTCGATAATGCCCACCGCGTGCGGGATTACTCGCGCATCGTATTGATAATCCGGGTGGATCATCACGATGACGTCTGCGCCGCGTTCGAGGCAGTAGCGGTAGCAAGTTTTTTGGTTGCCGCCGTAGCCGAGGTTTTGCGGGTGAACGATCACCGTCAGCCCCATTTGCTTCGCGATTTCCACCGTGCGATCTTTGCTGCCATCGTCGACCAGGAGAATCTCGTCGACGCAACCGGCCGGGAAATCGGCGATGGTGGCGGCGAGCGTTTTCTCGGCGTTGTACGCGGGCAGAACCGCGATGATCTTGTGGATTCGGGGCCGATCCGGTGCGACGGGGCGGAGGATACTATCGACGTGAAACACCGCGTGGGTGGGGTTCAGCGGCGGTTCGAGGAGCAAGGTTTGCGGCATCGCGGCGAAGACTCGGTGGAAGGCGTAGGCGTGACCAGCGATTCGCAAAGTCACACCGCTTCATGATATGCCTTCGGCGTGCGACCGGTTACGCACGGAGGCGTAGGTTGCCGATGGCCCCTTCGCTTCGGCCGCCGACGAGTTGCTTCAGGTCGGCGATCTGCCGTGAAAGTTCGAGTTGCCCGGTAACGAGGTCGGCAATTTGTTCGGAAGCGAAACTCGCCGAAACGCCGCCGTGGCCGTGCTCTTCGCCCATTCCCAACAGCCGCACGGTTTGATCGCGAAGCCGTTCGGAAACGAGGTCGAACGCGGCGGCGTGTCGATCGTTCATTCCGCGAACATCGTCCGAAAGCAGGCGGATCGACGCGTCGAATTTATCGACAAGCCCATCGAGACGTTCGTCGACCGAAACCTGGAATCGTTGGGCTTCGCTTTCGGCGCGGCTCGTCGTGTCCGCGATCTGCGCTTCCGCAGTCGCCATGCGTGGGGCAATCTCGGCGAGTTGCGCAACGGCCAGCGAAATGTCTTCGAGGCGAACGACCGTATCGGCAATCGGTACGGCGTGCGCTGACAGCCGTTCGGATAAGGCTTCGAGGCGAGCGGGCAGGCACGCCATTTCCGCCAACCGCTTCGGCACTTCGGCGAGTGCCGCGAACTGCTTGGAATAATCCGGTGCTGCCGGGAGTGCAGCCAATTGTGCGGGCACACCCGCGAGTGCAATAAGTTGTTGCGCAACGAGATCGGTATTCGCCGCAATCTCGGACACGACGCGATTCGTTTCGCGAATCTGCTCGGGCAGAATCGACGTGCGTTCGTGAATTGCCGTCAATTGTTGAACGAGGCCGACCGTGGTCGCTCGGATCGTTTCGAGATCTCCGAATCGTCGCTCCACCGACGACAAACGATCTGCGACGGCAGCGAAGAGAACTTCGATCGTGGCCGCGTGTTCGATCGCTTCGACCTGTATCGACTGCGCCGTTTCGATCACGGTTTTGTGCGTTGCGGCGGTCGTCGCTTGGCGTTGGCGATCCGCTTCCGAGAATTGCTCGGCGATCCGCGCCATCGCCACGTTGAGTGCGGCGAGTTTGCCTTCGACGTACTGGCCGCGGTCGGCGAGCAGTCGGAAGCCGTCGTGCTGATTCGCGAGTACCGTTTGGAATGTCCCGCGCGTCTCGGCCTGCACGGTTTGCGATTGCTGATATTGCTTGTGGAAGTTCCAAGGCAACACGATCAGCCGCTTGACGTAACGTGCGGCTTGGCCGACTACGGGGATCGTACGTACGCGTGGCCGCAGCCAATGGACGACTTTGCGAATCCCGTTCGGCGACTGGATCGAATTCATTTGGCATACTCCTTATGCGGCACGGCGTTCGACCTTCGTCGGGGCGAATCCGTCGCGGAACGTTCGGTAAATGGATGGTTCACTATCTCGCGTCCCCACGTCGGGGAGGTCGCGGATTAACTGCAATCGCTTGTCGGTGAGGTATTTTGCTACGCCCGTTGGGTAGCGTGCGAGGCCCGAGAACACGGCGGTGCGGAAGCGCTCTTCGTACGCGGCCTGGGAAAAGTACGCCGCATATTCGCGGGCCTGCTTCGCCCATTCCTCGGCCGTCAACAACCCGTTTGCGGTCGGTCGCACACCGCGTTGCCAGGCCCAGTCGATTTGCGATAAGCGCACGGCGAGTGCCGCCACGTCGCCCGTTGGAAACACGCGTCCCAGCCCGCCCGCTGTCTCAGGCGATGCCCCGGCATCCGAACAGATCGCGTAGCAACCGCTCGTGAGCGCTTCCACGATCGGCACGCCGAAGCCTTCGTGATGCGACGGAAACACGAAGACATCTGCCTCGGCGTAACGGCGTGCGAGTTCGCTTGCGGATAAATCGTGATGAAACCGAACGCGGTTACGGAGTAACGGAGACTTCGCCAATTCCCGCAAGTGCGCGAGGTATTCCGGGTCACACCAAGCCGTGCTACCCGCGAGGTCCAACGTGGCATCGGCGTTGCGCGCGGCGAACTTCGCGAATGCGGCCATCAGGTCCGAGATCCCCTTCGACGCGACGAATCGCCCGACGTACAGGAACCGCAACGGCTGCCCAATTCTCACGGGGAGACGCGGCACCGGCTGGAAGGAGATGGCCGGTGGGACACGCGTAATCCGCTCTGGTGGAAGCCCAAACGACTCGAGTTCCTTCTGGATGTACCGGCTCGTCGTTTGCACGCGATCCGCTGCAAACAACTCGTTCGCCTGGCAGAACGATTCGGCAAGCGTCGCGTGTTCGGTCGGGTTCAACAACGCCGGTGGCGTGATGCCGTGGTAATACCCGATCAGGTGCGACGTCCGTGGCGCGAGCAAAATCGCATCGAATGCCGGGTAGCGAATCCCGAAGTGGAAGACGATAATATCCGACGATTGAAAGTGCGCATCGGCGACGATTGCGGCCGCCGATGTCACTTCGACGATTCGCGAATCGCGAACGTTACCGCCCATTTGGAACATCCGCACATCGGCGGTCGGCCCACCCGCGAGCGGCATCGAGAGTGCGTCCGCTTGTTGACGAGCGATGTTCGAGATTGCATCGCGGGACACGATGCAACCCGCAATAATCGATGCGCGAAGCGGTTCCCCGCTGGCCCGGCTCATGGTGTTCCTCATGCGGCAAGGTTGCGGGGGCGGTTTACCATCCGTGCGATGGCGGCACGGGTCAACGCATCCGGCGCGTAGCGTTGTTCGTATTCCGCACGTGCGGCGCGACTCATTCGCAAACGCAAGGTTTCGTCGGATAACAGACGGCGAACCAAGCCACTTCGCGATGTCGTGCTGCCGGGGTAACCGAGGAATCCCGTCACGCCGTCGATGACGACATCGGTTGCCACGCCGACCGCGCAGGCGACGATCGGCTTGCCGAACATCATCGCTTCGACGATGGGAATCGCCGACGATTCGGCGTGGCCGACCCAACACACGACCGCCGCCGTCGCCAGTGAATCGGCTTCGGTGGCAGTCGGGAGTTCACTGAGCAAGTCGTCGCGAATCGCAGCGGCTTCGTTCGATTCGCCAATGAAACAGATCCCCGCCACCGGCTCGGTTTCCTCCGTTGCACGATCCGTTACAGCAAACGGAAATCGCTCGAAACACTGCGCGTGGGGCTGGCCGTCGGCGGAGCGTTTCGCGGCACGCAACACTCGCGGCGACGGCGACACGACCATTTTCGCGAGCGTCATCGCGTACCGTTCGAGTGCGTTTTGCGGCTCGTTCGCCATGTACGCAATCGTGCGGAAACGGTCGTCGAGCAACGCGAACAGCCCCTCCGCATTCTCGGTCGGCACCCACACCGTCGCGATTTCACGAGCCTCTGTAATCGCGAGTAATTGCGTGTGCGCCGCCTTCGCCCACTCTTCGCACGTGTCCGGGGTTTGCGGTGGGATGCGGTGAATCCAGACGTCTTCGATGATCGGCGCACCCGATTCGGCTTTGACAATCGCGTGGACTTCGACGCCTGCCGCCGCCAGGCCCGTTGCGATCAGCCGAAACTGGCGGTTCCCGTCGTCGGTGCCAGAAAAATACTCGCGATGAATGAAACACACGGTTTGGTGTGGAACAAGCCGTGCAACTGTTTGCCCCTGCTTCCCCAGCGTGTAGTCGGTGAGATAAACGACGGCCCCATCGACCGCCGTTATGCGGTATCCGGCATCGATCAGCCGCGAGCACGCATTCGCATCGATCTCTGAATCGGCCTGCGACTCGTCGAAACCACCCACCGCGAGCAGCGTCGCACGTCGGTAACTAATGCTCGACGGATGCGGGCAGAGGAACGAGTCCGCCGTCGGAATTTGGAATGGTGTCAGCGGCGCAGCAACGTAGTTGACGATGCCTTTTCGCGATATCACCCGATAGCCGGTTTCACCCGCAATCTGGCCGCCAACAACGGCAACCGACGCCGCGTGATAGCCTTCAACGAGTCGCGCCAACCAGCGACTATCGGGAACCGAACCCGCTTCGAGGAACGCGGCGATCTCGCCCGTTGCCCGTGCCACGCAGCGATTTCGCGTGACGGCGGCTCGCCGACTGGCGTTCGGAACTTCCAGGACATCGGGGCCGAACGTGCCGTGTTCGGCTTCCGGAATTGCAACGATTCGCTCGAAATTGGCGTGCGTTTGATAGTCGAGCGCACGAAGGGTCACGTGCATCGCAGCCGGCGTACCAGATGTGACAATCGCGCTGACCCGCATAGTTGGC
>JAYSYI010000583.1:0-3167 GCA_043727665.1 Limnoglobus sp.
GGCAACCATGCGTCGGCGGAATTGCTCACGGTAGGTCACGAACGCTGCCGCGTTTGGAAGATGCCGGACACGCTGAGCTTCGAGAAAGCCGCCGTCGCGGTGATCGCGCGTTACGGCCTCGGTGCGTCCATCCGCGCAGGGCTGACGCTCGGCCGCAGCGGGGCCGTGTTGGGCCTCGGCATCATCGGCCAGTTCGCGCTCCGCTGCCAGATCGCCGCCGGAATGTCGCCCGTTGTTGGCATTGATGAAGTGAAAATGCGTCGCGAAGCGGCACTCGCCGCCGGTGCGGACTTCGTCATCGATCCGAAGGCCGGCGACGTGAAACAACAACTGCACGCATTGCTCGGCACGAAGGGCGCGGAAGTCGTCGCCGACGCGACCGGCGTACCCGCCGCAATCCCTACCGCCATGAGCCTCGCCTGCGATGCCGGGCAAGTCATCGTCGTCGGCAGCCCGCGCGGCAAAGCGGCAGAAGTGAACTTCTACGATGACCTGCACCGCCGCTACATCGAAGTCAGTGGCGCGCACGGCAACATGCTCTTCGAACCCGCACACATTCGCCTCGCGGGCGCATGGGATATCAACAAAGCGCAAATGTGGTTGTTGCGAACGATCGCCAATGGTCGCTTGAGCTTAAACAAACTCGTCACACATACCATCGCACCCGAAGGCTTAGGCGAAGCGTATGAAGGCTTGTTGAAAAACAAGGACGAGTATCTCGGCGTCAACGTGAAGTGGGTGTGAGAGAAACCAGCCGCCGGGCTTTGGCTCGGCGGAATTCGTACATAACAAAAAATCTTGCAACTTCAAAACTGGCGTTGCGGTCGGGCACGAAAAGTTCCACTCTCGACCGCTCGCCTTGTAACTCCGGTGTAACGCGGTTCCGAACCTCGGTGCGCTAGCGTGCTGGGAACCGTCTATAAAAGCATTGCCGCCCCGTTGCGGTTCTCTTGCAGAGGATTCTCGGATGAATCGTTTCTCCCGGCCCACGATCTTGGGCGTCACAGGCTTGCTCGCCATCCTCGGTGTGGCGGTGTTGTTCGCCGCCAACGATCCCCCAACGCCGTCGCCGAGGTCTGCGATGTGGAAAAAAGTCGACGATGCGGTCAACAAGGGTTTGCCGAAGACGGCGATCCAGGAACTCGGGCCGATCGTCGAAACGGCACTCAAAGAGAAAGCGTACCCCGAGGCGATCAAGGCGATTGCCAAACGGATCACGCTCGAAGGGACGATCGAGGGCAACAAGCCCGAAGAACGCGTCACCCGCTTGAAGGCCGAGATCGCCAAGGCACCGAAGGAAATGGTGCCTGTGATGGAATCGGTGTTGGCGAACTGGTACTGGCACTACTTCCAACAGAATCGCTGGCGATTCAACCAGCGCACCGCCACCGCCGTCGCGCCGACGAGCGACTTCACGACGTGGGACTTGCCACGATTGTTTGCGGAAATCGATCTGCATTACACGAAGGCACTCTCGTTCGAGAAAGAACTCAAGGCGATCCCGATCGGCACGTACGATGCGCTGCTCGAAAAGGGCAGTATGCCCGATGCGTATCGGCCGACGCTGTTCGACTTCCTCGCGTTCGATGCGCTCGCGTTTTATAGTGCGGGCGAACAAGCCGGTGCGAAAGCCGAAGATGCGTTCGAGATCGATGCCGCCGGCCCGGCACTCGCCACGGCGGAGGAGTTTCTGAAATGGCAACCGGCCACGACCGATGCCGAATCGGCGAAGCTCAAAGCGATCAAGCTGTATCAGAATTTGCTCGCGTTCCACAAAGACGATGCGGACAAGACCGCGTACCTCGATGCGGATTTATCGCGGTTGCAGTTCGCGAACGGGTTTGCGGTCGGCGAACAAAAGACGCCGCGCTACAAGGCCGAGTTGAAAGCGTTCGCGGACAAGTGGGCCGACCACGAACTGTCGGCGATGGCGCGGCACCGGCTCGCGGTCGTAGTGCAGGGCGAGAACGACCTCGTCGAAGCCCGCAAGATCGCGATTCAGGGCAAGAACGCCTTCCCGAAGAGCAACGGTGGCATCCTTTGTCACAATCTCATTCAGCAAATCGAAGCGGCCAGCTTGCAAGTTTTGACGGAGCGAGTTTGGACCGATCCCCTCCCGGTGTTGCGGGTGCAGTACAAGAATTTCAACAAGGTTTACTTCCGTGCGGTGAAGGCCGATTGGGTCGCGCGACTGACGAAGGATCGCTACCGCCCGGAGCAGATGAACGAAGCCGACAGGAATGATCTGGCTAAGCGCAAGGCCGAACTCGAATGGTCGACGGACTTACCGGAGACGCCGGATTATCACGAACGCAGCCACGATGTCCCCGCGCCGAAGGGGTTGAAGCCCGGCTTCTACTTCATCGTTTCGAGCATGAAAGCCGACTTCGGCGATGCGAATAATCAACTGGCGTTCACCGATGTTTGGGTGAGCGACTTAGCGGTGGTCTGTCGGCAATCGTACGGTTCAGGGCGGTTCGAGGGCTTCGTGTTAAATGCGAAATCGGGCGACCCGATCCCGAACGCGAAGGTCCGCACGTGGGTTCGCAACAATCAAGTTGGTGGCGTCAACGAAGGCAAGACGGTCACGACCGACACGAACGGCTTGTTCACGATTACCGGCGAAGCCAACCGTAACTTCTTCATCCTCACGAGCCACGAAGGACACGAACTTTCGAGCCAAAACGAACATACGAACTACAAGCAACCGGAGAATTTCGCACCGCAAGTGCAGTCGGTGTTGTTCACGGATCGCTCGCTGTATCGGCCCGGCCAGACGATCCAGTACAAGGGCATCTGCCTCAGCGCCGACACGAAGAACGACAATTACCGTGCCGTGCCGAACCAGCCACTGACGGTGGTGTTCAACGACCCGAACGGCAAAGAAATCGCGAAACAAGCGGTGAAGTCGAACGACTTTGGTTCGTTTAGCGGGAGTTTCACTGCGCCGCGAGATCGCCTCACGGGGGCGATGCAAATTATCGTGCAAGGCAACGGCATCGGCGCAGTGCAAGTGACCGTCGAAGAATACAAGCGGCCGAAATTCCAGGTGGTCATCGAGGCACCGAAAGAGGCCGCGAAACTCAACGGCGAAGTGAAGGTGATCGGCAAGGCAACGGGGTACACGGGGTCGGCGATTAACGGCGCGAAGGTGCGTTACCGCGTGA
>JAYSYI010000584.1:0-3166 GCA_043727665.1 Limnoglobus sp.
GGGGCCATCGATGCGTGTCACCCGCGTGCTGGCGTGGTATGTCACACCCCTGTCAGTGTACCACCCCGCCGCCTTCAACGTGATGTCGTCGGCGGTGCCGCCCGTGAGTATGCGGCCGAGCAAAATGCGGTTGTAACAGCCGTGCTTCTCCTCGCCAAACACGGAAATTTCGAAGCGCATACCCGCATTCCGCCGGAACAGTTCGTCCAACAATCGCCCCGTCGCCATGCCGTTACCGACGATTGCGAGCCGTTTTTTCATCGGTCTTCCTCACGGGTAGGCGTACGGTTCACGTTCGCGATTCGCACCGTTGCGAGCTTGAATTCGGGCATCTTGCTGATCGGGTCCAGCACGCCGTTCGTCAGCAGATTCGCCGCGCTTTTGCCACCCCAGTGGAACGGCGCGAACAGCGTGTCCGGTCGAATGTCGGCGGAAATTTCCACCGCGAACTCGGCCTTCCCGCGTCGGCTTTCGAGCGTGACGAACGACCCCACGCCGATGCCGTGACGCATCGCGAGTGTCGGGTGCATTTGCAGGAACGGCAGCGGTTTTGCGGAACTGAGTGCGGCGATTTGGCGCGTTTGCACGCCGGAGTTGTAGTGCTCCTTGTAGCGTCCCGTCGTGAACAAATACGGGTAATCCGCATCCGGCGATTCGCCGCCGGCGCGATGCTCGACGGGCAGAAATTTCGCCTTGCCGTCCGCATGATAAAACCGATCCGCGAACAGTCGTGGCGTGCCGGGGTGCGCCTCCGTGGGGCACGGCCAAAACACGCCGTCCGCGTCGTCGATTTTCTCGTACGTCATGCCGCTATAGTCCGCGAGGCCACCCGCCGTGGCGTGCCGAAATTCGTCGAATACCTGTCGCGAATTTTTGAACGCGAACTTCTCCGCACAGCCCAATCGTTCGGCTAATTCGCACAGCACATCAATGTCGCCGCGGACTCCCCTCGGTGCGAGTGCCGTCTGCCGACGGTGGATCACGCGGCCCTCGAAGTTCGTCATCGTGCCGTCTTCCTCGGCCCATTGGTACACGGGGAAAACGACATCCGCGTACGCCGCCGTCTCATTCACAAACGAATCGCAGATCGCCAAAAAGTCGGTCGATTGCAACCGCGTTGCGATGCGGTTGACGTCCGGCGACGCGATCGCGACATTCGACCCCATCACGAGTAGCGTGCGAATTCCGCCGGTTGGCCCGAGCGCATCGAGTAACTCGAACGCACTTTTGCCCTTGCGGGGCAGGCTTTCCGGCGTGACGCCCCACACCTTGGCCAGCGCGTCGCGGTGTGCCGGGTTTTCGATGAGCCGATAGCCGGGAAGCTGGTCCGCCTTCTGGCCGTGCTCGCGGCCGCCCTGCCCGTTGCCTTGTCCCGTGAGTGTGCCGTAGCCCGAATTGGCCTTGCCCGGCAGCCCGAGCGCGAGTGCAAGATTCGTCCAGGCGTTGAGTGTATCGACGCCCTTACTGTGTTGTTCCGCGCCGCGACCGGAGAGAATCATGCACGATTTCGCCGACGCCATCCAGCGTATCGTTTGCCGTAACAGTGGCTCGCCGATGCCCGAAATGCGATCGACCCGCGCCGGGTGATCGTTGAGCACCGAACGCCGCACGTCGTCGAAACCCGTCGTGCGCGCGTCGATGTATTCGCGGTTCAACAACCCGAGTTCGATCGCCAAATAGAGCAGCCCGTTCGCCAAAATCAGGTCGGTACCCGGCGTCGTGGGCAGGTGCAAATCCGCGAGCTTCGCGGTCGATGTGCGTCGCGGATCGATGACGATGAGCCGCCCGCCATTTGCCTTTTGTTTCTGAAACCACTGCATGATCGGCGGCAATGTGTCCGCACAGTTCGAGCCGACGAGTACGACGAGTTCCGCATGTTCGATATCGCTTACGGGGAACGGCATTCCGCGATCGATCCCGAACGCCCGGTTGCCCGCACCGGCGGCGGACGACATACAGTAGCGACCGTTGTAATCGATGTTCGCGGTGCCGAGCGCCACGCGAGCAAACTTGCCGAGCAGGTAGACTTTTTCGTTCGTCAACGCACCCGAACCGAACACCCCGTTCGCATCGAGGCCGTATTTCTCGCGTGCCACTGACATCGCGGTGGCAGTCCGGTCAAGTGCTTCTTCCCACGTCGCTTCGCGGAACGGTTCTTTACGCGAATCGCGCACAAGTGGCGTCGTCAGTCGGCGCGGGTGACGCAGCAGCGCGGAGGCGGTCCAGCCCTTGATGCAGAGCTGGCCGTTATTGACCGGGAAGTGCGGATCGCCATGGATCGTAGGCTCTTCCGTCATCAAGATGCCGCACTGATAGGCGCAGTACGGGCAGTGCGTGCGGACGGCGAGGGGGAGCGGGTTCACGAATTACACCGTTATGAACACGCCGCCATCGGCGGCAACATCAATGGGATAAGTGGCGATCGCGCAGACGCTCGCCTGATCGCACTCGCCCGTTTGCGAGTCGAAGCGGAACGCATGGTACGGGCAAACGACCTGCTCCCCGGCGAGCATCCCATCGGCGAGCGGGCCACCTTTATGCGTGCAAAACGCATCCGTCGCGAACACCTTACCCGCCCGCGTACGGAACACCGCAATCGGCGTTTCGCCCACTTCGAACGACCGACCGAGGCCCACGGGCAAGTCGTCAATCTGGCACAACGCAAGCCGCGTCAGCGTGGATGTCTGCATGAAATCTCTCGTGGAATTACGCGGCGAATCACAAAAATTAAACAGTTACCATCGGCAGTGGCACGGTCTTGACGACTTCGAACTGGCCGGCGTACACGGGGTTGTTTCGTTCCAGCCACGGGTCGACGTACGCGGCGATGGTCTTCTCGACTTCGCGATCGAGATCTTCGACGATACCGAGCGAATTGTTCACGATGATCTCGCGGATTTTCTCGATGCCGATGCGCGGCACGAAGTCGTAGGTTCGTTCGATCCACTTCGCGTTGTCGCGATAATAAATCATGAATCGGCCGGCGACGCGGATCGCTTCTTCTTGCGTCTTCACACGGCAAAGCAAGTCGGTTTTGCGTACGCTCGCCCCGGCTGCGCCGCCGACGAGGATGTCCCAGTCGCCGCCGTCGGACGCCACGATGCCGATGTCCTTCACGGTGCTTTCGGAGCAATTGCGCGGGCAACCGCTGACGCCGAGCTTCACC